>JBJSYU010000250.1:0-2626 GCA_046089945.1 Candidatus Methylumidiphilus sp. | reverse complement strand
CTGCAAATCGGCAACGGCGGCACCAGCGGCTCGGTGCAGGGCGACATCGTCAACAATGGAAATCTGCGGTTTAACCGCTCCGACAACTTCAGCTATGGCGGAAGCATCAGCGGCAGTGGCAGCTTTACTAAACGTGGGGCTGGCACTTTGGCCCTGACTGGCGCCAGCAGCGCTGGCTTCATTGGTGTGGGCGGTGGCGAATTGCGCATTGGCGGGGGCGGGCAAGTTAATAGCAACGGTCAAACCCAAATCTCCCAGAACAGCACCCTCACGGTGAGCGGCGTGAATTCGCGATTCAGCACGACACAGCTGATAATCGGAGATAGCAGTTCCGGTACGCTAAATATCGAGAATGGCGGGCAGGTCAGCAGCACGTCCGGCTTATTGTGTCACGATACCGGTAGCTTGTGCATGGTTAAGATAGAAGGCGTCGGTTCCAAGTGGACAGTATCGGGTTCTTTGGAGGCCCAGTCGACAGGGAACGCGACGTTGAGCATCGAAAACGGCGGTAGCCTGTCCGTGGGGGGCCAACTTAACCTCAGTGATTCCCACGGCGCGTTGAATCTGAATGGCGGCAGCCTGAGCGCAGCCACGGCAAGCCGCAATTCGGGCAAGCAGTTCAACTGGACCAGCGGCACCGTCAGTTTGAACTCAACCGCCGTCGGCGATGCCAACAGCTTGCTGGGTTCCGCCTGGACGCTGACGGCGGGGCAAGTGCTGGATGTCGGCAACTTGACCCTCAACGCGGGCGGCACACTGGCCCTCGGCGCGGCCGACCGCATCACCGACACCAGCGCCTTGGTGGTCAACGGCGGCAACTTCAACCTGAACGGCTACAACGAGACGGTGGCTTCGCTGGCGGGCAGCGGCGGCGCGGTCGATCTGGGCGCGGGCACCCTGACGGCGGGCGGGGACAATACCAGCACCAGCTATGCCGGGACCATCACCGGCGACGGTCGGTTGACCAAGACCGGCACCGGCACTTTGACCCTGACCGGGACCAACGATCCCAGCGGCGGCACGACGGTCAACGGCGGCACCCTGCAAATCGGCAACGGTGGCACCAGCGGCTCAGTAAGTGGCGACATCACCAACAACAGCCAAGTCGTTTTCAACCGCTCGGATGATGTGAGTTATCGCAACGTCATCAGCGGCAGCGGTGGGCTGACCAAGACCGGCAACGGCACCCTGACACTGACGGGGGCCAACACCTACACCGGAGGCACAATCGTCAGTTCGGGCACACTGGAAGTCGGCGACTCTCGGGACGGAGATGGCTCTATCGTGGGCGATATTTCCAATTTTGGAACCGTCAGGTTTACCCGTTTCCAGGACGACCAATACGCTGGGGTCATCAGCGGCAGCGGGAAATTCATTCAGATTGGTCCTGGCAAATTGACTTTGAATGGGGCCAACACCTATACCGGCGCGACTCGAATCGAAAACGGCAGGCTTGCAATTGGCGCGTCGGAACGGATCGCGGACACGTCGGCCCTGGGGATTTACGGTGGCACTTTTTACTTGGACGGCTACAACGAAACGGTGGGCTCGCTGGCGGGAACCGGCGGCGTGAGCCTGGGTGCGGGCACACTGACGGCGGGCGGGGACAATACCAGCACCGGCTATGCCGGAGCCATCACCGGCAGCGGCGGGCTGGCCAAAACTGGCGGCGGCACGCTGACCCTCACCGGCGCCAACACTTACACCGGGGCGACCACCGTCAACGCGGGCGTCCTCAAGCTGGGCGCGGCGGAACGCATCGCCAACGCCTCGGCGCTGGTGGTCAACGGCGGCAGCTTCGACCTGAACAATTTCAACGAGACGGTGGGTTCGCTGGCGGGCGGCGGCGGCGCGGTCAACCTAGGCGCCGGCATTCTGACGGTGGGCGCGGACAACGCCTCCACCAGCTATGCCGGCACCGTCAGCGGCACGGGTGGCCTGACCAAAACCGGCACCGGCACCCTCACTCTCGCAAGCAGCTACGCCGGAACCACCACCGCGAGCGGCGGCACGTTGGCGTTCAGCGGTGACTTGGATGTTGGCAGCGCCGGAACCAAAAACCTCACCATCCAGACCGGCGGGCGCGTGAGCGTCGGCGGCTCGCTCAACCTGGGCGACCAAGGCCGCATCACCCTCAACACCGGCGAACTCGCCTTCGCGGATATTAACCTGACCGGCAGCGGCGTGTTTGACTGGCGGCGGGGCACGGTCACGACGCAAACCCAAACGCTGGAGGCGGGCAGTGTGCTGGATGGCGTCAGCCTGACGTCCGGCAAGACGCTGAACGCCAGCAATGGCCTGGCCATCGGCGAGTTCGCCAGCCTGACCCTCAACGGCGGACAACTGACCGCCTCGTCCCTCGGCATCGACCCCGCCGGCAGCTTCAACTGGCAAAGCGGGCGCTTGACTCTTGGCAGCCTAAATCTGGGCGCTGCCGACGATGCGTTCGGCGGCTACCTGAACCTGACCTCCGCCAACAACTCGACCGCCACCAAGCCCTTCAGCGTCACCGGCGACCTCACCATCGGCGGCACTGCCACCTTGGAAGCGGGCAGCGGTGTCAACAACAGCGTCGGCCACGACCTCAAGGTCGATGGCGTGCTAACGCTGGGAACCGGGCGCTTGG
>JBJSYU010000249.1:0-3393 GCA_046089945.1 Candidatus Methylumidiphilus sp. | reverse complement strand
CTGACCGCGCACAAATCATGTTCGCCTAGGGCTTTCAGGCTGACTTGTTCGGATTCGCGGGCGACTTGGTGCAGGATTTTCAGGCACAAGTCCGGGGTGCGTATCCTGAGGTTGGAACCCAGTTCGTTGTATAACTCGTCTAAGCGTTCTTTGTTTAGCATAAGGGTATGCCCTTTAATCGAAATGCAGTAACTCGTAAGGCAGCGTCGGGGTTTTGCCGGCCGCCAAGTCGGTGAGGAATTTCCAGAAGGCGTTGCCGGACGGCGGACAGCCGGGCAGGAAATAATCCACTTTCACCAATTCATGGATCGGATGCACCTTGTCCAGCAGCAGCGGCAGTTCCGGGTCGTTGGGGACTTGCGGGTTGTCGATGCCTTGGCCGGTCAGGTACGACTCCGCCAAACATTCCTCCAGCGGCACTTGGTTGCGCATCGCCGGCAAGCCGCCATTGATCGCGCAGGCGCCGACCGCCACCAGCACTTTGCAGGATTTGCGGAACTCGCGCAGGGTGTGGACGTTTTCGCTGTTGCAGACGCCACCTTCAATCAGGCCGATGTCCACAAATTCGCTGCAATGCTTGATGTCGGTCAGCGGCGAGCGGTCGAATTCGACGATGTCGGCCAAGTCCACGATGCGCTCGTCGATGTCCAGCAGCGACATGTGGCAACCGAAGCAGCCGCCTAAGGAGGTGGTGGCGATTTTCAGCTTTTTAACCATGGTGTCCGCCCTCCCCGCCACTGTGTTTCTGCATCGACACTTCGCCTATCGGTTGGTGGTCGTAAATGCGCTGGCCGATAGGCACCTCGAAGCCGTGGCGCTTGATGATGATGGCGCCGACCGGGCACACTGAGGCGGCGCGGTCGGTCGCTGCCAAGTCGGTGTCTTTGAGCAGGCCGCTGGCCGAGTTGACGGTCAGATGGTTGCGGATGCCGCGCCCGGCGATGCCAAACACGTCTTTGCCGTCCACCTCGCGGCTGGCGCGCACGCACATTTCGCAGAAGATACAGCGGTTGCGGTCGAGCAATATGTCCGGGTGGGAGGAATCCAGCTCGCGCTTCGGGTAAAACAGCGGGAAGCGGTTGTCGGTCATGCCCACCGAATAAGCCACCGCCTGGAGCTTGCAGTTGCCGCTTTTTTCGCAGCCGGGGCAGAGGTGGTTGCCCTCGACGAACAGCATTTGCGTGATGGTGCGCCGCGCCTCGTTAAGTTCGCGGGTGTTGTTCAGCACCGTCTGCCCCTGCGCCGCCGGGAAGGTGCAGGCCGAGCAGTTGCGCCCGTTGACCTTGACTTCGCACAGCTTGCAGTTGCCCTGCGGCGTGAAGTCGGGGTCGTGGCACAGGTGCGGGATGTAGACGCCGGCGCGGATGGCGGCGTCCATGATGGTGTCGCCATCTTCAAATTGGATGGTTTTGCCGTCGATGGTCAAAGTGTTGTTGTTCATATCCCCTCCTGTTCCAGATGGGCCAAGGCGTCGTCGCGCAGGGTCAAACGCCGCGCCGTTTCCAGGGCGTCGTCTAGGTCGAAGCCGGGTTCAAAATCCACCGCCTTCAGGCGGGCCTTGTACAGTTCCGGGTAATGCGACAAGGCGCCTAGCACCGGGTTGGCGGCGGCCTGGCCTAGGCCGCAATGGCTGGCGCTTTTAATGAAGCGGGCGAGGCTGGTCATGCCGACCAAGTCGAACGAGGAGGCATGCCCTGCGCAGATTTTGTCCATCTCGTTTTTCAGCAGCGTCGTGCCGACCCGGCACGGCGTGCAGAAGCCGCAGCTTTCGTGCGCGAAGAAATGCGCGAAGTTGCGGACAATCTCCAGAATGTCGCGGGTTCTGTCGAAGATGATGAACGAGCCGCCGGTCGCCAAGTCCTCAAAGGCCAGCTTGCGGTGGAATTCCTTGGACGAAATCAGCGCTCCCGAAGGCCCGCCGACCTGCACCGCCTGCGTGTGTTCGGCGCCGCAGTCGAGCAGGATTTCGGCGATGGTGACGCCAAAGTCATATTCGTAAATGCCGGGGCGCTCGCAATCGCCGCTGATGCTGATGATCTTGCTGCCATTGGATTTTTCCGTGCCGTGTCCAGCGAACCATTCGCCGCCATGCACGGCAATCGCCGCCGCCGCCGCGAAGGTCTCGACATTGTTGACGACGGTGGGCTTGCCCAGATAGCCGTTCATGACCGGGTACGGCGGGCGGATGCGCGGAACGCCGCGCTTGCCTTCCAAAGACTCGATCAGCGCCGACTCCTCGCCGCAGACATACGCCCCCGCGCCCAGATGGATTTCGATGTCGAAGTCAAAGCCCTGCCGGCCCAAGATGCGCTTGCCCAGCCAATTCTTGGCGCGGCGCGCCGCCAGCACCGCCTCCAACTGCGGTTTCAGCCGCCGGTACTCGCCGCGCAGATAAAGAAATCCGCGCTTTGCGCCGATCACGCCGGCGCACAGGGTCATCCCCTCGAACACCTGATGGGCGTGGCTGTTCAACAGAATGCGGTCTTTGAAGGTGCCAGGCTCGCCCTCGTCGGCGTTGCACACCACATAGCGCTCGGTCAGCCCGGCCAGCGGCAGGCCGTCGGCGTCCTCCGGCCCCTCGGCGCAGTATTTCCATTTCCACGAAGTCTCAAAGCCCGCCCCGCCGCGTCCGCGCAGGCCGGAGCGGTTGATCTCCACGAAGATTTCCTCAAAACCATTGCGCACCGCCTGTTTCAGCGCCGCGCCCGGCTCTATCGTGTTGGCCAGCAGCAGGCCGGGGATTTGGATGTTGTCCTCCACAGCGAACAACTCGACCGGCCAGTTGGCCAACGGCACCTCGTTTTCCACCAGATCGATGATCTGCTCGACGCGCCCGCCGTCCAGCCGCGACAGCCAATGGCCGTTGACCAGTCCGGCCGGGCCTTGGTCGCACAAGCCGGTGCAAGAGGTAAACCCCAGGCTCACCCGCCCGTCGGCGCGGGTCTGCCCCGGCTCCACGCCCAGCTTGTCGCTGAGGTACTCCATCAGCGCGTGGCTGCCTTGCATTTGGTCGGTGATCGAGTCGCTGAACAAAATGTGGTAAACCCCCTGCCGCTCCACCGACAGCAGGCTGTAAAACTCCGCCACGCCCTGCACTTCGGTGCGCGGCGTGTCCAGCGCCTCGGCGAGATAATCCATCGCGGCGGGCGGCACATAATGGAACTCGTCCTGCACATCCCGCAAAATTTGCAACAAGCGGGTCGGGTTGGACTGGTGCGCGCGCACGATCTCCAACAGCGTGTCCCGTTCGGCTTCGGTCAAAGGCATAAGCTGACTCCCAGGTGGGTTTTAAGTTGGCGAGGATCTTAGCAGGATCAACCCGCCCGTGCCGCTTATGCGCCCTGCCCCGGCGAAACTCTGCATTTTCAGCGCCGATTTGCGCCGCCAGCCGCC
>JBJSYU010000248.1:0-6958 GCA_046089945.1 Candidatus Methylumidiphilus sp. | reverse complement strand
CCAAGTCGCTGCGCAAACGCAGCAGAATCGGCTGGGTTTCCGGGTCGCCGAAGCTGCAGTTGAACTCCAACACCTTAATCGCGCCTTGCGGGCTTATCATCAACCCGGCATACAGAAAGCCGGTGTAAGGGATGCCGTCCGCCGCCATGCCGGCCAAGGTCGGTTCGATGACTTCGGCCATGACGCGGGCATGGATGGCCGACGTCACCACCGGCGCCGGCGAATACGCGCCCATGCCGCCGGTGTTCGGCCCCAGATCGCCGTCGTCGCGGGCCTTATGGTCTTGCGACGTCGCCATCGCCAAGGCATGGACGCCGTCGGCCATGACAATGAAGCTGGCCTCCTCGCCTTGCAAAAATTCCTCGACCACCACGCGGCTGCCCGCCGCGCCGAAAGCGTTGCCGGACAGCATGTCCGCGACGGCGGCGATAGCCTCGGCCTCCGTCTGCGCGACCACCACGCCCTTGCCGGCCGCCAGCCCGTCGGCCTTGACCACAATCGGCGCGCCTTGCTGGCGGATGTAGTCCACGGCTAACGCGGCGTCGGTGAAGGTCGCATAGGCGGCGGTCGGGATGTTGTGGCGGGCCAGGAAATCCTTGCAAAAGGCTTTCGAGCCTTCCAACTGCGCGGCGGCCTGGCGTGGCCCGAAACAGAGCAGGTCGGCCGCTTGGAACTCATCGACAATGACCGCCACCAGCGGCACCTCCGGCCCGACGATGGTCAACCCGACACCATGCTCCAGCGCGAAATAGCGCAAGGCCACGACGTCATCCACCTCGATGGCCACGTTTTCCACGCCCGGCTCGCGGGCGGTGCCGGCGTTGCCGGGGGCGACAAAAACCTTGTGGACTAACGGCGACTGTGCGACTTTCCAGGCGAGGGCGTGTTCGCGGCCACCGCCGCCGACGATAAGTACATTCATCCTGCGATAAACCTTGAGTTGAAAACAGCGATTAAAAAATGGGGCGGGGCTTGCTCCGCCGCCTCAGGATTTCTGCGGCGGGCGATTGTTACGCCGCGCCGGATGCCCTAAAGTATGCCGAAAATCGGCCCATAAGAACAACGCCGCCTCAACTTAAGTAAAACGCGACATGAACAGCCAAAACATCACCGAACGCAGACTGCAAACCCACAAGCTGGCGCAGGAGCTGCTCGACAAGCGCCAGCAGCTCTGGGCGCTGCGCGAACAGCTTGTCACCCTCCAGCCCTACGCCGCTGAACTGGCGTTGGAACCTCTGGTCAGACGGTTTTGCCAAGAGCTGATCGACTACATCTCGCTGGAGCATTTCGGCGTTTTCCACCATTTGCTCAACGGCCAGGAGCAAGACCGCCACGTTGTCGAACTGGCCGAAGACATCTACCCGCGCATGGCGGCGACCACCGACGCCGCGCTGGACTTCAACGACAAATGCGAAGCCTACTCGGCGGCAGACCTGCGCCGCGAACTGCCCGGCGAACTGGCCTTGCTCGGCGACGAGTTGGCGCTGCGCGTGGCGATGGAAGATCGGCTGATCGAAGGCATGACAGCTTAAAAAACGTTTGGAGACAGGACGAAATGAAATATTGCAGCCAGTGCGGCTCTGAAGTGCGCGTCGGCACCCCCCCACACGACGACCGCCCCCGGCACATTTGCGACGCCTGCGGCGCCATCCACTACCACAACCCCAAAGTCATCGCCGGCTGCATCCCGGTCTGGGGCGAGCGCGTGCTATTGTGCAAACGCGCCATCGAACCGCGCCTGGGGTTTTGGACTTTGCCGGCCGGCTTCATGGAGCTAGGCGAAAACCTCGCCGAGGCGGCGGCCCGCGAGGCCAAGGAAGAGGCCAATGTCGAAGTCGAAATCGACGCGCTGTATAACCTGTTCAGCCTGCCGCACATCTCGCAAGTGTATGTGTTCTTCCGCGCCAATATGGTCGAGGAACGCTTTTCCCCCGGTTACGAAAGCCTGGAAACCCGGCTGTTCACCAAAGACGAAATCCCCTGGGACGAACTGGCCTTTGAGACCGTGCGCCGCTCGCTGCAATACTTCTTCGCCGACCGCGAAAAAGGCGAGTTTGTCTTGCGCTTGGAGGATGTGGGGCCGGGGCGGCGATGAGTCACTGTGAAGATAATCGGTGGGATTGCGCAGGTGGAAACCATTGCAGAAGGCCAAAGCATTCGGGAGCTTGCCACCCTAAGGCAACGCTATGGCGATGGCACGTGGAAAAAAAAGAAAGGCATCGCACTAGTCCAGCTTGATGATGGATATACCGCCAAAGCTGAGATTCATTGGTATGAAGCCCATGGTATTGGCAAAGTCAAAATGAAGGTAAAAGAATGGCTATGAAATTTGTTGTGTGCCTTGAAAAGCAAAGCTTAGGTGACTTTTCCGGCGAAGATGTGACGGTTGGCAAGCTGTATGAGATTATCGATGAAGATGCCGGGCACGGGATGTCGCGGATTATTGACGAGTCCGGCGAAGATTACCTATATCCATCAGCTTGGTTTGAACCCGTTGCGATTGACGAATCAATAGCTCGGCGTCTGCATAATGTTTTGGCGAAAATAGCCGCTTAAAATTCATGACTCTGCGCTTGTATCTCGCATTGTGTGAAATCATCGCAAGCCAAAATTTTATTATTTTTTTACCATGTTGATACCCCATGGAGAAGCCAAAAAATGAAAGAACTTCAAGATGCAAAAGAAATTTTGCAAGTCATTTTTTCATGGCCTGCCGTTGCAGTTATTTTTGTCTTAGTGTTACGGCTACCAATAGTCAAGCTCATTAATAGGCTTGTTAGCTCAGAAACAGGAAAGTTAGAAATTGGGCCGTTTAAGACAGAGCTTGGAAAATTGACTGAACAAGGCCATGAGGCAGTTAATCGGCTTAACCAAATAAACCATATCATGGCCGAATCGAGGCTACTGGAGCTAGAAATTACGGAGGCTACATTCGGCTCAGTGTTTACCCCAGAACAGCGAGAACGCATGAAAAAACAGATCGAGCAGTTGAAATCGCTCACAACTCAAAACACCCCATAATTTATAAAAAACTAATACATAGATCGTACTTACAGCAGACTGTTTTTCAAGGAAGGCGAGCAGTTAGACGATGAAGCATTACCGGATTGGATGAACACCCCTGAAATGAGGCAAGCCATGACTACTTTAAAACGCTTTTCCGAAAAAGACCGCGATTACCACGCCTATCAAGCCCGGCAGAATTACCTGCGGGAGCAGCGCACCATCCAATGGGAGCGCGAACAGGATAGGGAGAAGTTAAAGCATTTGGCGCAAGTCGAGGAGACTTTGCGGCAAAAGGAACAGGACTTGACGCGGGCGGAACAGGATTTGACGCGGGTGGAACAGGATTTGACGCAAGAAAAACAGCAAAAGGAACTGGCTTTGCGTCAGGCACAAGCTGCGCAAGCGGAGATTGAGCGCCTGCAAGCCTTATTGGCTGCAAAAGACTGAATAAGCCCGCCGCCGCCCTAGGCAGACTTTCTTAAGCCTGGGGCGGACACCCCACGCCTCGCTCCCCCAAGCCACAAAAACCCAATGAACCCCGCCTTAGCCAAATGCCTGCTTGTGTTCAGCGCCTTCGCCGTCATTGGCTTCGGCCCGGTTTCGCCGGGTTGTTTGATTGGCATATATGTGGTGTTCAATCGGCCGGCTTGGTTTATTGAACTGGCCCGCGAACTGTATACCGAAAACGGCCAACGCCTATACCCGCCACCGCCCGCGCCGATAGACCCAGCGCGCGCCCGGCGAAAATGCTTTCTGAGCTTAGTCGGCCTGTTTATCGTCGATATCCTGCCGGTGCCGGTGACGCCAACCGTAGCGTTTGTGATTTTGTTGTCGCGGCCGCGCTGGTTTTATCATCTGGTGGAAACCGTTTATGCCCCGTTCGGCGGTGAAACCGACTAGAGACAGTGCGTCAACCCCAGCCCCGCCGGTAAAAGGCTTACACTAAACCCTTCCGCAAACCCTAGTCCAAATCCGAATGAACCTTGAGCAATTTTTCTCCATGGGCGGCTACGCCTTTTACGTCTGGACATCCTATGGCATCGCCTTCGTGGTGTTGATCCTCAACCTGCTGCTGCCGCTGCGGCGCAAGGCTGCGGTATTGAAAGACATCGAACGCGCCTTGAAAGTCGAAGATGCCAAGCAGCAGAGGGCGCGGCCATGAACCTGACCCCGCGCCAAAAGCGCATGATCTTGGTCGGCCTGATTTTGGCCGGCGTCGCCGGGGCGGCGTTTCTCGCCCTCACCGCGTTCCAGAAAAACCTGCTGTATTTCTACACCCCGGCGCAAGTCGCCGCCGGCGAGGCGCCGACAGGCTACAGCTTCCGCGTCGGCGGGCTGGTGGTGCCGGGCAGCGTCAAACGCGCCGAAGGCGTCACCGTGCGCTTTGAGGTGACCGACGGCACCGCCTCGGTGCCGGTGGTTTACACCGGCATCCTGCCCGACCTGTTCCGCGAAGGCCAGGGCATCATTTCGATTGGCAAAATGGACGCGCAAGGCGTGTTTGAGGCCAGCGAGGTCTTGGCCAAGCACGATGAAAACTACATGCCGCCGGAAGTCGGCGAAGCCTTGAAAAAAAGCGGCAAAATGCCGCCCACCTCGTACAAGGACTATCAAAAATGATCGCCGAACTCGGACATTTCGCGCTAGTCATGGCGCTGATGATGGCGCTGGTGCAAGCGTTTTTCCCGCTGTGGGGGGCGCAGCGCGGCTTGCCGTTGTGGATGGCGGCGGCGGCGCCGGCGGCACGTTCGCACTTTATGTTTTTGGCCGTCGCCTTCGCCTGCCTGACCGCATCGTTCATCAACAACGACTTTTCGGTGCTGTATGTCGCCGAACATTCCAACACCTCGCTGCCCTTGTATTACCGCATCTCGGCGGTGTGGGGGGCGCATGAAGGCTCGATGCTGCTGTGGGCGTTCATCTTAGGGCTGTGGACCTTGGCGGTGACGCTGTTCAGCCGTTCTTTAAATGAGGAAATGCTGGCCCGCGTGTTGGGGGTGATGGCCTTGGTCAGCCTCGGCATCGAGCTGTTCATCCTGTTCACCTCCAACCCGTTCGACCGCATCGTGCCCTCGCCGCCGGACGGCAACGACATGAACCCGCTGCTGCAAGACTTCGGCATGACGATACACCCGCCGATGCTGTACATGGGCTATGTCGGTCTCAGCGTGGCGTTCAGCTTCGCCATCGCCGCCTTGCTCGGCGGCTCGCTGGATTCGGCCTGGGCCAGATGGTCTAGGCCGTGGACGTTGGTGGCGTGGATTTTTCTGACCTTCGGCATCACGCTAGGCTCGTGGTGGGCGTATTACGAACTCGGCTGGGGCGGCTGGTGGTTTTGGGACCCGGTGGAAAACGCCTCGTTCATGCCCTGGCTGGTGGCGACCGCGCTGTTGCATTCGTTGGCCGTCACCGAAAAGCGCGGCGCGTTCAAGGCGTGGACGGTGTTGCTGGCCTTGTTCGCGTTCTCGCTGAGCCTGCTGGGGACGTTTTTGGTGCGCTCCGGCGTGTTGACCTCGGTGCATGCCTTCGCCGCCGACCCGACCCGTGGCCTGTTCATCTTGATCTTTTTAGGCGTTGTCGTCGGCGGCTCGCTGCTGCTGTACGCGATCCGCGCGCCGATGGTGCGCGACAACGCCCGCTACGATTTGGTCTCCAAAGAAAACCTGCTGCTGCTCAACAACATCCTGCTGCTGACCGCCGCCGCCAGCATCCTGCTCGGCACGCTCTATCCGCTGGTGCTGGACGCTTTGGGTTTGGGCAAAATCTCCGTCGGCCCGCCGTACTTCACGGCGGTGTTCACGCCGCTGATGGCCCCGGTGTTCCTGCTGGCCGGCGCCGCGCCGATGTTCGCCTGGCGCAAGGCCGACGCGCCCGCCATCGTCAAGCGGCTGTGGCCGGTGTTCGCCGCCTGCTGGCTGGCGGGCGTGGCCTGCGTCGCGCTGTTTTGGCAATTGGGCGACATCCAATCCATGGCCGGCTTGGCGATGGCGTTTTGGCTGGCGGCGGCGGCGCTGTTGTCGCTGTTCCAGCGTGTGCGCCTGCGCGCCAATCTGCTGAGCGGCCTGCGCAGCCAGTCGCCCAGCATTTACGGCATGACCTTGGCGCACTTGGGCGCGGCGGTGTTTTTGGTCGGCGCAGTATTGTCCAACCAATACAGCGTCGAAAAAATCGTCCGCCTTGTACCGGGGGAATCGACGGAAGTGGCCGGGTATACCTTTGTGTTTGTCGGCGTGTCCGACGTGGCCGGCCCGAATTACCGCGCCAAAGAAGGCAGTTTCAAAGTCTACCAAGGCGACAAGCCGGTTGCCGAACTCAAGCCGCAAAAGCGCTTCTACAAAGTCCAGCGCAACACCATGACCGAAGCGGCGATAGACCCTGGGTTATTGCGCGACATCTACGTGGCTTTGGGCGAATCCATGGACAAAGGCGCGTGGAGCGTCCGCCTCTACGTCAAACCCTTTATCCGCTGGATATGGCTGGGAGGCTTATTCATGATGGCCGGGGGATTCTGCGCAGTGGCGGATCGGCGCTATCGGCTGGTTGCAGCCGCGCGCCGCGAACCGTTGGCGGCGGCGGCGAAACGGGCTTAACTTACAACGCACTTGCCTGACACAGCAGGCCCATGGATGCGCTGAAGAACGAAGCGCATCCTTCGTAGGCACATCCTATTTGTCACCAACCACACAAACCGCCCGGACGCGGTTTTGACGGATTTCATGTGGAAACGATAAAAACACACTTCGTAGCGAAAAATGCCAATGTATACCTTGTACAAATTGAACGCAGACGAGTTAGACCAACAATTTTTGGATGGCCTTAAAGCCCAGTTCAAACACAAAACGATTGAGATTTCAGTCTGCGAAGCCGAACAAGCGAGCGCGGACGAAACAGAATACTTGCTACATTCACCCGCCAATCGTGAGCGGTTGCTGTCCGCCGTTGCCAACGCCGA
>JBJSYU010000247.1:0-2893 GCA_046089945.1 Candidatus Methylumidiphilus sp. | reverse complement strand
CCAGCGTCCAAGGATGGCAATCTCGACTTACGCCATAATGGCCTGATGGTGCCAAGCACCCGGCCCATCCAGCAATCTAAACCCGGCCCCCAAGACCCAATCGCTTATAATGCGCCCCTGCCTGCCATCGGAGACACTGCGTGCGCCATTTCACCTCATCGTTCGTCATCGCCCTGCTCGGCCTGTCGGCCGCCTATTACTGGGGCGGGCCTAGCGGCCTGCTGACCGTCAGCATTTTAGGCTTGATGGAAATCAGCCTGTCCTTCGACAACGCCGTCGTCAACGCCACCGTGCTGAAAGACATGAGCGCACAATGGCAGCAGCGCTTCATGACCTGGGGCATGGTGATTGCCGTGTTCGGCGTGCGCTTCCTGCTGCCGGTGCTGATCGTCGCCGTGGTCAGCGGGCAGAGCTTCGAGGCGGTCACGCGCATGGCCTTGCAAGACCCCGACGAATACTCGCGCAATGTGCAAGCCTCGCATGTGCAAATCTCCGCGTTCGGCGGCATGTACCTGCTGCTGGTGTTCCTGTCGTTCTTCTTCAAAAAAACCAACTCGCTGCACTGGCTGGTGTGGCTGGAGCGCCGCCTCGCGCAAATGGGCAAGCTGGAATCCAGCGAAGTCGCCCTCGCCTTGATCACCTTGCTGTTCGCGCAGCATTTCCTGCCGCCGGGGCAGAAATTGGCGGCGGTGCTGTCCGGCATGGTCGGCGTGATTTTGTTTGTCGCGGTGAAAAGCGTGTCGGAGCTGTTCGAGCATTCGGAAAAGATCGAAGGCGCGGCGCACCGCGCCGGCTTGGTGTCGTTCCTGTATCTGGAAATGCTGGATTTGTCGTTCTCGCTGGACGGCGTCGTCGGCGCCTTCGCCATCACCCGCGACGTGGTGCTGATCTTGATTGGCCTGACCGTCGGCGCGATGTTCGTGCGCAGTCTGACCGTGTTCTTGGTGCGCGTCAAAATGCTGGAGGAATATCTCTATCTGGAACACGGCGCCCATTACGCCATAGGTGCCCTGGCCATGCTGATGCTCGCCGACATGAGCCTGCACGTGCCGGAATGGATCACCGGCCTGATCGGCTTCGTCTTCATCATGCTGTCGCTGTGGTCGTCCATCCGCGCCAAACGCCAGCGCGACCACGCCGCCGCCTGAAATTCTCCGGGCGGCCTTGCCCAGGCTTCCACTGCCTCGCGGTAAGGATTGCAAAAGATGCGTGATGCGCACGAGACTGTGAAAGTATTGCCCAAAATGGCAATTTCTCGGCTCCAGCCCATTGCTTTTTAATTGTCAAAACTGGCAAAAACCGGATACTTTCACAGTCTCGCACTCTACCCGGCTGAGTTGGGACAAATCTTATGCAATGGCAAGACTGCTGGGATAATACAGCTACCTGTATTGCGCCCTTTAGGAATACCCCGACAAGTCTGTCGGCCACCAGTTTCGCATAAGCAAACGATGAACGCATTTAACAACCTACTAGAAAAGAGATGAAAACAATAAAATTGAATTTTTGGATTTTGTTTTTCATTGCGGCATTGTCAATATTTATATATATTTTTACTCACTATAAAATATCAATGCTCATCGCCCACCCGCTTGTCCGCTTATCCCCATGGACTGCCCGTCAAATGAACAATTTGACAGAGTGGCAACCGGAAGCCCAGTCACTTTTATATGATGAAAGCCTAGCAAGGAAAGAAGTATGGGCCTATGTGGACAAGCATAGCATTGCGCCAGGCGAATCATTCTATCTGATGGTGTCCACAATCCCCGGCAGCGAGGCGCGCCTAGGTTCTATCGCTGTAGCGAGGATTGGTCGTTCCGAAAAAAAATACCTATGGCACAGCCCAAAGATCACCCTAAAAGCCGAGGATATTTCGGCAACCGCATTTGCCATCGGCGCTGGCTGGTCATCGACACTCAAGATAGAAGAAACAAAAGAGTGGAAGTCAGGATACTATGCAATTGATTTCATCAAGGAAGATAATAGCGTTATTCCCGATATAGCCTATATTATTGTGATCAATCCGCGCATGGATGCCGATATTTTGATTAAATTCGGAACAAATACCTACCAGGCTTACAATCGCTGGGGAGGTGCCAGCCTTTACGACGAAGGGGGTAAAGGCAAGGCTGGACACATAGTCTCGTTTGACCGCCCAACCCCTCCAGATTTTTATAGGTGGGATTATTATCTGGTGAAATGGATCGAAGAACTTGCCCAGAATTACAAATTCACCGTTGACTACGCGACAAATTTTGACATCCACAGTAACCGCCGTTTCATGGAAAAATACCCTTTAGTCATAATATCTGGTCATGATGAATATTGGTCGCATGAAGAATATGTTAGCACCTATGAGCGCATTTTTAAAACAGGTAAAAATACCATGCTATTTGGTGGCAACATCGGCTATTACAATGTGAGATATTCAGATGTAAATTCTACATCAGAAAACTTGGGTCGCCAGCTTATATCGTACAAGTCCAAATTTGACCCAATCGCCCTCCGCCCCGCAGGCGATAACAAAGAACTTCACACCAACCGCTTTGATGCCATCGGCCTTAATAATAGAAACGTGTTTGGCTTAGAGTATAGCGGATGGTTTCAGCCACAAACAGCAAGTCGCCCAGGTTTTGAAGCCTATTCGTATTCCCCACCCGAACTTGCTTTCTTAAAGTTGCCTTATGCAAAAGGGGAAGCCATTGGCAAGCTCATAGGCTATGAATGGGATAGCGTTGATGAAAAAAGCAAAGTTCCATTGCCATCAATTTTTCCTCAAATAAAACAGATTATTCCGGTATTTTACGGCTCCGCCATTGATAAAAGCGGCGAGCCACGCCAGTTTAACTCTGTCTACTTTGAATCCGAAGCGGGTGCCAAGGTATTTAGCGCT
>JBJSYU010000246.1:0-6990 GCA_046089945.1 Candidatus Methylumidiphilus sp. | reverse complement strand
GCCAAGCCCATCGCCAACCTTAATGCAAGACAGAGACCCATGAGCCAAACCCCCGAAAAATACCCCGCCCCGCTGCGCGTCCTGCACTGGGCCACCTTCGCCGCCTTTCTCGTGCTGTTTATCACCGGCCCAATCATGGTGGACTTGGACAAAACCGACCCGCTGCGCCGCAACCTGTTCGACTGGCACAAATCGCTAGGCGTCATCGCCGCGCTGCTGCTGGCCGTCCGCCTGACATTGCGCCTGCGCTCGACGCTGCCGGCGCTGCCCGACAGCCTGCGCCGCTGGGAAGCCCGCCTCGCCCATTGGGGCCATTACACGCTGTACGCGCTGATGGCCGTCACGCCCATCGTCGGCTACGCCCATTCCAACCTGCACGGCCGGCCGGTCAAACTGTTCGGACTGGAACTGCCCAAGCTGTTCCCCACCGTCGAACATCTCGGCGGCCCGGCCGGCTACGTCCACACCGTCCTGGCCTACACGTTGTTGGGCCTAATCGCCGTGCATGTCGCCGCCGTCCTCAAACACCGCTATATCGACCGCGCCGACGTGCTGCCGCGCATTGTCTGAGCCTGTGCCACCCATTTCTCAAAACCCGCAACGCACGAGTTAATGGCTTTGACGCGGTGCGTGGAAACCAGAAAATGTGCTGAGTGGGCAGCGATGCGCACATCACCTGTGATGTTACAATCCTGTTCCCATGAAGAAGACCAGTATGCAAGAGCCACAGTTATAGTGGTAGGGTGGGCAGGCGTCTTTTTGCCTGCCCACCGATTTTGCGGCGAGTTGCGGAGGTTCCGCGTGGGCAAACGATAAAGCCGTTTGCCCACCCTACTCGGCTACTCGGCTGCTTCCCAGACTAGATTCTAATGTTGACTTTTTGCAAAGCGTCAGATAAATTGCATTTCCAGAATCGGCTTCAATTCTGAGGCCGACTACACGGTTAGGCTTTAATAAATTGTTCAAATGCACCAGCTAATTTCAAAGTATAGGCGATTGGATATTGTGGGAAAAGCAACCGTACTTGGCACGGTTGTCGCGTGTATAAGCCTTGTTTTTACACTGCTTCCAAAGCCTGACAAGCAAGAATCGCCGAAGAACACGCCAGCAGTTACAAATCAAGCCGGGTAGGGTGGGCAAACGGCTCTATCGTTTGCCCACGCGGAATCTTCCACAAATCTATGCCTAACGATCCGTATATGGACTCCTCCCTATTTGCAAGCGATGCACCGGGCGAACAAGCCTCGAAGCACTAATGTGCTAGTCGTTGGACGCGATTTTGCGACTGCCAGGCTGAGTTTCATTTCCACCGACTGGTAATTGAGGCAATCGACATCGAGTTGCAACGTGCCATGGCGCACGAGCCTAGTGGGCTTACCCTCGCGTCTGATGATGACGAATGGTAGCTGTCAAATGAATCTTCCAAGAAATGACGTGGAGTCAAACTATGAAAATTAAAGTAATAATTCATGAAGCCGAAGAAGGTGGCTATTGGGCTGAGGTTCCTGCAATTCTAGGCTGTGCCACTCAAGGGGATACTTTTGAAGAATTATTATCCAATTTATATGAAGCTGTTGAAGCTTGCCTATCTATTGATTTAGAACAAGTCGAAATCTCTGAAACAGATAAAGTGCTGGAGCTTGCGGTTTGAAATCCATATCAGGAAAAGCTTTTGCACGGCTACTTGAACGCCGAGGATGGAAACTCATCCGAGTTAGTGGTAGCCACCATGTATATATGAAAGCAGGGAGTCCGGCTAGAATTTCCTTGCCTATACATGCTAGTGAAGACTTGAAACTTGGCCTGCTCAAGCACTTTATGAAAGTTGCTGGCATTTCAGAAAATGAACTTTGAAACCCAGGGCCACAGGATGCGCTGAGGAACGAAGCGCATCATTCGCGTTACTCGATATTGATTCACCGCCGCCGAAAAACTGACGGCGATGAACACGGCGGCATTCTTTGCCGAACACAAACAGCATACTGATTTTGAAGCTTTCCGGGCCATACTGACTCGGCAGGGAGGCGAGTTGGCGAAGGAAGGCGACAAAAGCTTTTACCCTTGGCGCTGCTTAAGGAAGGTATCCAGCGCCCCGGCCGGCAAATCCACCCCACCGCCCAGCAGCTTGGAATACACAGCGATTTCCGCGCCTTCCTCCAAGCTATTCAGCAAGTTCGCCACATCCAGCAAACTGCCCTTGCCCCACGTAAACAAACCCCGGTTGCGCAGCAGCACCGCCGGCGCATTCGGGCTGGTGCGCAGGGATTTTAAAACCGGCTCCGGCGAATAACGCGGTGCCCAATCGCTCAACGGTATCTCCTCCACACCGGCTTTCTTCGCCAACGACCAATATTGAATGCGGAACGGCTGATGGGCGATGGCGTGGGCAGTCAGATAAGGCGAGTGGGTGTGCAGCACCGCGTTAATGTCAGGGCGCTCGATAAACACCGCCGAATACACGGCTATCACCTCCTTCAACCCACGGTTCAACTCCCCCTCATAATGCGCACCGTCAAAGCCAACCACCACCGCACCGCCAAATGCCCCCAGCACAAACTTATCTTCACCAGGAATGCGGATGCCAGCGTTATACGCGCCTTTGCCACGGGTCGAAAGCGTGCCCCAATCCAACAAAGCCTTGCCGGCTTCCTGAATCTCGCGTTGCGCTCTCAGCGCGAAATCAGACAACTCTTTGCGTGGAAATTCCACGACTTTTTCTGCGACGACTGCGTTCATTCGGTTTACTCCAGGTTTTTGATGGTCAATTAAAACTCAAGCGGCTTGCGCGGATTCAGCCAGCGCCAACAACGGCGCAGGATCAATCCACTCGCGGACAGAGAAATCTTTCTCGATAAAATCCCACTTCAGCAAGAAATCTTTGTATTCAGTCAAACCGGCAATATTGCGCTCGGACAATTCCACGCCTAAGCTCAAATGCACTTTCTCGCCATAGGCAAATCGCACCCAGCTTTCCGTCCAATTCGTTTCCGAAGCGATTTCGCGGACAGCAGCCGCAGGGTTTTGCCGCGCCCAACCATCCACGTCACGGACGCGAGACAGGAAGCGTTGCACCAGATCAGGATACCGGTCTAAAGTGTCTTGATTCACCGTCAACGGCCTAGGCGTGGAGTTGTTGATATGGAAATGCGCATCGGGATGGAAACCCAATTGCACGACAACATGGGCACCCAGCAAATGGGCGGTTTCCGCCCCGCGCACATCCTTCACATAAATCGCATCAACCTCGCCCCGCGCCAACGCCAACGCCGTATCGGTGTAACTGTGGGCGCGGCGGCGGCGGACGCTAGTGTCCGGGGCTTGGATGCTCTGCTCGACATCACGGCTACTCGCCACATCTATCCATTCCGCGTCCTTATACTCCAATCCGGCCAATTCCAAGCCCAACAACAGCCCGCGCAATGCCGTAGCCCGCGCCACATCCACGCTGTCCTTACGCTTATTGCTAGTCGGCAAGCCCAGCTTGCGGCCGCGCAAATCAGCAGGTGTGCGGATGCCCGAAGTGGGCAGCGTGATAATCGCCTGATATTCGTCGATCCAAGAAATGCCGATGACGCGGGTAGCGCGTCCTTTCGCTTTCGTCCAAATGGCCGGCACCGAACCGCCCAAGCGGAACGAATGCGGCAGGCTGTGTTCAAAATGCGAGGCTTGCTCGGCAGGATCGTTGGATTCCTGCAAAGACTTGATCGTAATGCCGTCGCCAGAAAACTCGTCTCGATACCAGCCCAATTGCGCACCCAGCCCCAAGGGCGTAGGAATGCTGCAACGGGTATACCAAAGCGCGTCGGGTTTAGTTTGATCGGTCATAATAGTCGCCTTGTGTGTGTGGATTGCAGAAAATAGTCGTGCTTAAACGCTGGCCAGAAACGCTTCTATGGCACAGCCAGATTGCAGCACAACGATGGTTTTATCGTGCTTAATGGCAGACAGCCTAGCCAGTATTTGCGGGCGGCGGCGGTAAGGATAATGCCAGACATAGCGGATGAATTCCCACGTCAGATGCTCATCGCAGCCTGCCGCCATATCAGGCCGGGTTCGCCCATGGAAGCGCAGCCGCCGCCGCACAACACGCCATAGGCACAACAATCTCGGCCTGTCCAAAAATATCACGGTGTCGCAGGCGGCCAACCGAATATCCAACGTCCCGCCATAATTGCCATCCATAATCCATTTTTCCTGCGCAACCAAACGCTCCACAGTTTGCCGCCATTCCACCTTGTCCCGCTCGACCCAGCCCGCGCTCCAGAAATAACTGTCGAGATGCAATACTGGCAAACCAAGTTTCGCGCCAAGCTTCACCGAAAATGTGGACTTGCCGGCACCGCCAGAACCCATCACCAACACGCGCTGCATGGGTTTTTCATGTTCTCGCATGCCGAATACAGCCTAACGGCTAGCTGCTTGCTTACCATCCGTAGCGCCATCCCACCACGTATTGATAGCCCATTCATACGCGCCATAATACAAGGGCAAAGTTTTGGGCCGCTGCAAGCGCTGGTGGTGAATCACATAATGGTTGGCCAAGTAGCGCCAAGGCAGGACATAATAGCCGTGCATCAATACCCGGTCTAAGGCATGGGCCACGGTTTCCTGTTCTTGCTGGGTATTGGTCTCGTAGAGCTTCTTAATTAAATCATCCACAACCCGCGACTTGATCCCAATAATATTTTCCGATCCTGGCACATCGGCATCCGCGCTATTCAAATTGCGCCAAAGCTCGCCGGCGGGGTTGCGGGCTTCGCGGAAGGCCAGCGAACCAAAGTCATAATCGAAGTTTTTCATTCGCGCTCGGTCAGCGGCGGCATCGACGGGACGCTGCTTCAAAATAATGCCGAGCTTAGTCAGATTGTAATAATACGCGCCTAATAGGCTACCGGCTGCGCCGGTCAATTCGATCACAAACGGCTCGCCTTTGTCGTTGCGCAACACCCCGTCAGTATTATGCCACCCGGCCTCCGCCAACAGCGCCAAAGCCTTCCCGAAGTTTTGGCGGACGCTTGCTGGGGGTTTTGTCGTAGGCTGCTCAACTTGTGGGCCGAAAACCGCCGGGTCAAGTTCCGCGCGATAGGGTTCCAACAGCGCTATTTCTGCCGCGCTAGGCAAGCCCTTAGCCTGTAAGGGCGAGTGCGCGAAATAGCTGTCTTGGCGGTCAAATTCCTCATCCAGAATCTTATAATTCAACCATTGCCAATCATAGACATAATTCAGCGCCTTGCGCACACGGATGTCTTTGAAACGTTCACGGCGCAGATTAAACACATAGCCATTCATTGCCGAAAGATTATGGTGCGGGAATTTTTCCTTAATCAATTCTCCTTGGTCAAATCGCTTGCCAATAAACTGGCAGCACCAGTAACGCATACGGGTTTCGGCAAATAAATCAAAATCCCCTGCCCGCATTGCCGCGACTTGCGTGTCCGAATCCTTATACAGCTTGTATACCACCTTGTCGAAATTCAACGTTCCCCGACGCACCGGCAGGTCTTTCCCCCAATAATTAGGATTACGCTGGTAAGTCACATTCTGCGTGGTGGGGGAGGGGGCCAGCGTATACGCGCCGCTGGCAATCGGCGGTTCCAAGCGTAATTGCTCAAACGCAGTTTTATTGCCCCATGCAGGCGAAAATACCGGCAGACTACCTGCAACAAATGGCAAGTCGCGGCCCTTACGGGCAAACTCGAATAGCACCGTGCGCTCGTCAATGACGACAACTTGCTTAATTTCGGAAAAATAGGCTTTAAACTTCGGGTTGGCTTTGCGACTAACCAGCGTATCAAACGAGTATTTGACATCGTTTGACGTCACCACATCGCCATTGGAAAACTTAGCTTTCGGATGGATATGAAACGTCACCGACGAAAAGTCTGACGCAACTTGAATATCATCAGCCAATAATCCATATTGAGTATTTTGCTCGTCCAGGCTGTTCACCGCCAACGTTTCAAACACCAATTCCAACAGCCCCGGTGCCACTTTGCCTTTCAGCGTGAACGGGTTATATTTGTCGAAACTGCTGCCTTGGCTGATGATCGACAGATTAAGCGTCCCGGTTTTCGGCGCATCCGGGTTGACGTATTCAAAATGCTCAAAGTTAGCTGGATATTTCGGCTCGCCAAACTGCGCCACCGCATGTGCGGCCCATATCGGATTGCAACAACCCAACAGGCCCAAGGCAAAAATAGCACGGCGGCAGGTAAGTTTCATTTTGGCTCAATGGCTGGCCGCTTGCCCATCGCCTATACTACCATCCCACCATGTATTAATAACCCACTCATACGCACCATAATACAAAGGCAATACCTGAGGCCGCTGTAAACGCTTGTGGTGAATCAAATAATGATGGCTCAGGTAACGCCACGGCAGCACATAATAGCCGTGCAGCAATACCCGATCCAGCGCATGGGCAACAGTTTCCTGTTCCTCTTGCGTATTGACCTCATACAGCTTTTTGATAAGCTCGTCCACGACACGCGATTTCACGCCGATAATATTCTCGGAACCCGGCACATCCGCATCGGCGCTGTTTAAATTCCGCCACAGTTCGGCTGCTGGGTTGCGGGCTTCGCGGAAAGAAATGGTGGCAAAGTCGAAATCAAAATTCTTCATCCGCGCACGGTCGGCGGCGGGATCAGTCGTGGAGCGGGTGATTAGCACAATGCCGAGTTTTTGCATATTCAGGAAAAACGCATCCAGCAACATATTGCCGCGTCCACCCGGCACTTCAATCTCAAATGCCTCGCCTTTGCTGTTGCGCAATACCCCGTCCGTGTTATGCCAGCCGGCTTGCGCGAATAACTCCAATGCCTTTGCCATATTCTTGCGCAAGCTGTTCGGCGGCTTCGTCGAAGCCTGTTCGACGACCGGGCCGAACACCGCCGGATCGAGTTCGGCGCGGTAGGGTTCCAGTAACTTGATTTCCGCTTCGCTAGGCAAGCATTTAGCCGCCAGCGGCGTATGTGCAAAATAACTGTT
>JBJSYU010000245.1:0-2511 GCA_046089945.1 Candidatus Methylumidiphilus sp. | reverse complement strand
ATTATATTGGAGCGCCGACATCCTGTCGGCCAAAGTCAGGGAGTGCCTCAAACGCCGGCAAGGATGCCGGCGCTACGACTGCACAGCCGATGCTGCCTAACAGCAGCGCCTCAGGCCAAGCGCCAGGCGATAGTCTCGGAAGCCCGCAACGGCACCAGCCGCCCATCGCCAAAGGCAAACTCGGCAGGCGCTTGCCAAGCGGTTTTTTCCAGCGTGACCGTGGCGCGGTTGCGCGGCAGGCGGTAAAAGTCCGGCCCGTTGAAGCTGGCGAATGGTTCCAAGTTTTCCAGCTTGCCGGCCGCCTCGAAGGCTTCCGCGTACAGTTCGATGGCGGCATAGGCGGTGTAGCAGCCGGCGCAGCCGCAGGCCGCTTCCTTTAGCCCCTGCGGATGCGGGGCGCTGTCGGTGCCTAAAAAAAACTTCGCCTCGCCGCCGGTCGCCGCCGCAATCAAGGCTTGGCGATGGCGTTCCCGCTTCAAAATCGGCAGGCAGTAAAAATGCGGGCGGACGCCGCCGGCCAGCAGCGCGTTGCGGTTGTACAGCAGATGGTGCGCGGTCAAGGTCGCCGCCACATTCGGCCCGGCGGCGCGGACAAACGCCACCGCCTCGGCGGTCGTCGCATGCTCCAGCACGATGCGCAAGCCCGGAAAACGCCGGGTGAGGGGTTCGAGTTCGCGCTCGACGAACACCGCCTCGCGGTCGAAAATGTCGATATCCGCATCGACCACTTCGCCATGGACGAGCAGCGGCAAATCCAATTTTTCCATCGCCGCCAACAGCGGATAAACCCGCTCCACTTTGCCCACGCCGGCGTCGGAGTTCGTCGTCGCCCCGGCGGGATAGAGCTTGAAGGCGTGGATGTGCGGGTCGGCGGCGGCTTTTGCCACTTCCGCCGGCGGCGTCGCCTCGGTCAGATACAGCGTCATCAACGGCTCGAACGCCGCCCCGTCCGGCAGGGCTTGCACAATGCGCTGGCGGTAGGCGAGAGCGGCGTCCACCGTCGTCACCGGCGGCTTTAAATTCGGCATGACGATGGCGCGGGCAAACTGGCGAGCTGTGTGGCCCACCACGGATGTCAGCGCCGCGCCGTCGCGCAGGTGCAAGTGCCAGTCGTCGGGGCGGGTCAAAGTCAGACGGGTCATAAACTGGATTCCTAGGCAAAAGAGCGCATGATACATAAAGAACAGCTTGGGGGGAGGCCGCAAGATCGGCGGCGGGCCGGAGTCTCATTTCCGCAAAACCCTTGAAAAATCCCCGCCTGCCCTTATGCTGTCGGGTACTTTAACCCATTGAGCGACAACGGAGCCAAATCCCATGCCCATTTATGAATACCAATGCAAAGCCTGTGGCCACGCGCTGGAAGTGATCCAAAAAGTCAGCGAAGAGCCTTTAAAGTTCTGCCCGGAGTGCGGGCAGCCGGAATTGAACAAGCTGGTGTCGGCGGCGGGCTTCCGCCTGAAGGGCAGCGGCTGGTACGAGACCGACTTCAAAAGCGGCGACAAAAAGAAAAACCTAGCCGGCGACAGCAAGCCCACTGCCGCCAGCAGCAGCGACAGCGCCAAGGCATCCGGCGACGCCAAGCCCGCCGCCCCGGCCGCCGCGCCGAAGGCGCCCGCCGCCAGTTCTTAAAAAACGTTAAGGCCCAGACCGGAACGACGGCCTCTTGCCGGACGTTCCGCGCCGCCCCGCCGGCCCTTCAAGGCCCGCGCAACTTGCGCCCACCCCGCCTAACCCCGTAACATTCCCCGATTTTTCAATCATTAACCCCTGGAACGACCTATGCGCAGCCACTATTGCGGAGACATCAACGAAACCCATCTCGACCAAACCGTAGACCTGTGCGGCTGGG
Source organism: Candidatus Methylumidiphilus sp. (assembly GCA_046089945.1). Taxonomy (GTDB): domain Bacteria; phylum Pseudomonadota; class Gammaproteobacteria; order Methylococcales; family Methylococcaceae; genus Methylumidiphilus. The sequence continues at coordinate 662 of JBJSYU010000245.1, read as the reverse complement.
TGCATCGCCGCCGCGACCACGGCGGCGTCATTTTCATCGACTTGCGCGACCGCGAGGGCTTGGTGCAGGTGGTGTTCGACCCGGATTTGCAAGACGCCTTCGAGCTGGCCGAGAGCGTGCGCAACGAATATGTGCTGAAAATCTCAGGCCGGGTGCGCCGCCGCCCGAAAGGCACGGAAAACCCCAACCTGCCCACCGGCATGGTCGAACTGCTGGGCTTGAGCCTGGAAATCCTCAATAAGTCGGAAACCCCGCCGTTCCCGGTGGAAAGCGAAATCGAGGTCAACGAGGAGACGCGGCTGCGCTACCGCTACATCGACCTGCGCCGCCCGCTGATGCAGCAGCGCTTGCGCATGCGCCGCGACATCACCCGCTTCCTGCGCCAGTTCCTCGACAACGAAGGCTTCTTCGAGGTCGAAACGCCGTTTTTGACCAAAGCCACGCCGGAAGGCGCCCGCGACTATCTGGTGCCCAGCCGCACCCACGAAAACTGCTTCTTCGCGCTGCCGCAGTCGCCGCAGTTGTACAAGCAATTGTTGATGGTGTCAGGGCTGGACCGCTATTACCAAGTGGTGCGCTGCTTCCGCGACGAAGACCTGCGCGCCGACCGCCAGCCAGAATTCACCCAGCTTGATATCGAAACCTCGTTCATGAACGAGAAC
>JBJSYU010000244.1:0-2506 GCA_046089945.1 Candidatus Methylumidiphilus sp. | reverse complement strand
CAACGCCGCCCGCAGCCGCTCGCGCTCCACGGCGATTTCCTGGCGTAAGCTGGCGCGGGCGGCGTCGCGCTCCGCGCCCCATTGGCTGAGGCGGTTTTCATACTGCGCCTGCAAGGCTTGCGCCTCGGTTTGCATCGTTTGCGCAGCGGCAAGCGTCTGCGCGATGGCGGCTTGACGGCGGGCAACGGTGTCCAGCACCGGTCGGTACAGGAAACGCTTCAAAATCCACAGCAGCACTAGGAAGTTGAGGATTTCCAGCAGAAAGGTCGAAGGGTTGATTTCCACGGAGCGCTTACTCATCGGTTGCCAAGGCGGTTGGCTCCCATCATAGCCGAGATTGGTGGAGGCATGAGAACCCCCGCCTGTTGCCTGTGTCTTGGGCAAAAGGCCGCATCCACCATCGCCGCCGCCTTAGGCTCTGTTGTATCATGCGGGCCAAAATCCTTACTGGCCGCAAGCCAACAGCCTCAACTTAGGAACCCTCCGTTTGTATCCACGCAGTCTTTTATTACAGCGCGAGCCGGTTTGGCGGGCCGCGCCGGCCGTCCATGCGCCTTTGCACGTCCGCTCTTGGTTGGAGGAGCCGGGTTCTTTGACTGCCCGGTTGCGGCGGGCGGCGGGGGCGGGGTTTGGCGTCCGCCTGCTCGGCCAATGCTTCGGCAGGCCGTATGCCGACGAAGCGCGCGCGCTGGCCCTGCCGCGCCGCCGTCTGGCTTTGATCCGCGAAGTGCTGCTGTCCGACGGCAATACGCCGCTGGTGCTGGCACGGACGATCATCCCGCCGCGAGTTTTGCACGGCGAGCATTGCGCCTTGGCGAAGCTGGGCAACCGCCCGCTGGGCGAGGTGTTGTTCGCGCTGCGCGGCCTGCGCCGTAGCCATTTGGAATATGCGCGTCTGGCCCCGGCGGAATGGCGGTCGGGCGTGGCGGCAGAGTATCAGTTGCAGGGGCCGGTGTGGGGGCGGCGCTCATTATATGAAGTGGATCGCGTGTCCTTGCTGGTCTGCGAGTTTTTCCTGCCTGCGGTGCTGGAGTTATAAATGAATCATGCAAGCCTAAACCCTTGGCGTGAGCGTCTGGGACAGTATTGGCGCCTAATGCGCTTCGATAAGCCAATTGGCATATTGCTGTTGCTGTGGCCGGCTTTGTGGGCTTTATGGATTGCCGGCCAGGGCAGGCCAAACGTATTAGTGTTGACGGTGATTGTCGCCGGTGTGGTGGTGATGCGGGCGGCGGGCTGTGTCATCAACGATTATGCCGACCGCGACTTTGACCCGCATGTCGAACGCACGAAACTCCGGCCGATTGCCGCCGGACTGGTATCGCCGCGTGAGGCGTTGATTTTGTTTGTCGGCCTGTGCCTGTTTGCGTTTGGCCTAGTATTGTTGCTGAATGCCTACACCATTGCGCTGTCGTTTGGCGGCGCATTCCTAGCCGCGTCTTACCCGTTCATGAAACGCTATACCCACTTGCCGCAAGCCTATTTAGGCATTGCATTTGGCTGGGCCGTGCCGATGAGCTTTGCCGCGCAGACTAACGCGATACCCTTAGTCGGCTGGGCATTGTTCGTGGCGACGGTGTTATGGGCGTTGATTTACGACACCATGTATGCCATGGTGGATCGTGACGATGACTTGAAAATTGGCGTCAAATCCACCGCCATTTTGTTTGGCGAGCATGACCGGCTTATTATTGGTGCTTTGCAGGTGGTAATGCTGGGGATACTGCTCTGTATCGGCCTGCAACTGGGTTTAGGTATGCCGTATTACCTGGGGCTGCTGGGTGGCGCTGGGTTTTTTGCGTACCAGCAAGTGTTGATTTTCCAACGCGCCAAAGCCGCTTGCTTCAAAGCGTTTTTGAACAATCATTGGTTTGGCGCGACGGTGTTTGCTGGTTTGGCCGTGCAGTATTGGCTGGGCGCGTAGGGGTTTGGAGTGCAAGATTTATCTTGCACCTGTTTCAAGGGCTTACGCCCTGCGCAAGATAAATCTTGCACTCCAGTTTTGGCTTAAGTTCATGGCTGCTACTGTTCACGGGGCAGCAGCTTGTTCAATTCGGCCTCGGTCAGATTGCGCCATTGCCCGGTTTTCAATGTGCCGAGTTTAATATTGACAAAGCGGACGCGGCGCAGGCGCAGCACATTATAGCCAAACACCTCGCACATGCGGCGGATTTGCCGGTTTAAGCCTTGCGTCAAGATAATATTAAACTCCGCTTTGCCGGTCTGGCGTAGTTTGCAGGGCTTAGTCACCGTATCGAGGATACGCACGCCACCGGCCATTTTTCTCAAAAAATCTTCCGTCACCGGCCTGTCCACCGTTACGATATATTCTTTTTCGTGGTGGTTTTCCACGCGCAGCAGGCGGTTGATAATATCGCCATTGTTGGTCAGCAAAATCAGCCCTTCGGAATCCTTGTCCAAACGGCCTATCGGGAAGATACGCTCGGCATGGCCGACAAAATCGATGATATTGCCGGGGATATGTTGCTCCGTGGTGCAGGTGATG
>JBJSYU010000243.1:0-3271 GCA_046089945.1 Candidatus Methylumidiphilus sp. | reverse complement strand
AAACCCTAAAAACACACTGAGCTTGGATTGCGAAATACCCTCGGCCAAGGCCAACGCCTGGGCCGAATCAAAAATCCCCATTTGCAAAGTCTGCTGGTAACTCTTGGCCTTGGCATAATCCGACAACCTGCGCCGCAGCCGGTTTTCCACCGACATCAACACATACGCCTCGCGGTCGTCCAACTCGCGCACTATCGCCTGCACCGGCACATCCAATTGCAAGGCCGCCAGCCAACGCACCTGCCCGCACACCACCTCATACTGGATAGCCGGCGTCGCCGGGTCTTTGACTTCCCGCACGACAATCGGCTGAATCTGCCCCAAGCCCGCCTGCCGAAACGACGCCGCCAATTCCGCCTTATGCCCGGTTTCGCTGGCCGGTCGATCCGCCAGTTTCCATAAGCGGCAGGCATGCGGGGAAATCTCCACCGGCGTCCCGGCGCGCAAATTGGCGATGGCACTGCGCGACAACGGACTGCTTTGCGACATCGCCGGCTTTAGCGCCGCGCTGTTCAGCAGCAAATCCATCGCCGACAGTTTCTTAGCTTTATCCTTGCTCATGCCGCCTCCGCTTTCGCCGCCCGCGCCACCGCCACCGTATCGCTATCCCATAGCGACTTGGCATGAATCAATATCTCCTGGTTCACCGCGTCAAACGCCCCCAACGCCCGCCGATAGGTTTCCCGGCTGCCGCGAATCTCGGCAATCTCATACACGCTGACCATATCATTGCCCGACTTCAACAACTCCGCGCTCTCGATCATCTGATTCGTCAAAATCGTATCGCCGTAAATACTGCGCAACATCGACGCCGCCCGCACATGCTCGACGCCGCCATTAAACCGGGTAATCAAAATCGACAGCCGCGACAGCCGCAGCGTCGGCAAACTCTCCAAAATATGGAAAAACTGGATGCTGGAACTAATATCCACCATCGTCGGAATAATCGGCGTGACAATATAATCGCTGGCGCACAACACATTGATCGACAACAGCCCCAAAGCCGGCGGGGCGTCCAGCACAATCATGTCATACTCGCCCGCCACGCCGTCCACCGCCGCCCGCAGCCGCGTGGCATTGTCGCCCATGCCCAACAGCGCCATCTCCGCGCCGACCAGATTCAAATTCGACGGCGCCAAATCCAGCCGATGCCAATACGTGGGCCGGATCGACTGGCGAATCGCGCCGGGTTCGCCGACCAGCGCCGGGCCTAGCGTTTCCTCCGCCGCAATGTGCAATTGCGGGTTATAGCCAAACAGCCCGGTCATGCTGGCCTGCGGGTCCATGTCCGCCAACAACACGCGGTAGCCCTGGCGCGCCGCGTATTGCGCGAAATGCGCGGCGGTGGTGGTCTTCGCCGAACCGCCCTTCAAATTGGCGAACGCAACAACAATCGCCTTGCCGCTCTGATTCTTCGGCAAACGCCCCAACGCGGCGCGGATGGCGTTGACCTGCGCCATCGAATACGCCCGCCGCCCCGCCTCGTCCTTGGCCGGCGCCGGCAACTCCCCCGCCGTCTCCAGCTTGCGCAAATACACCGTGCTGATGCCAACCAGCCGCGCCGCCTCGGAAATGCCCAGCAGCGGCAAGGACTTCTCCGCCGCCTTGGTGTGCGTGTGCGCCATCAACAAGTCCAAAGCCTCCCCCCCGCGCTGCGCAAGGCTGGAAAAGAACCCGCCGGAGTCTAAATGCAATGATTCGTGCAACATCGTGTGTTTGCGTGATTTTGGAAAACACGCACAGATTACCGAAACATCGGTGATTGATGCAAGCTTTGCTGTGCTTGGCGTTCCAAGCTTGCGCTGGGCTTCGGGGCTTGGGCGCGGAGATGGCAGGGCATGCGGCCCACTAAACAGCCGCAAGGCTTGCCGCGATATTGAAAAACCTGCCATCCGACCGGATGCTAAATCCAGTCCAGATTGGCGAAACGGCTATTGCGCTTGATTTTGTCTGTTGATTTTCACGGCGAAAGCTGCAAAGCTACTTCCAAGCCCGTTCGTGCAAGCCGACACCGCAATATTCGGAGCGCGACAGGTAAACCGAGGTCGGGCAATCGCTCTATCGTTGCCCGACGATCATCCAAAAATGTCGGGAGAAATAAAGGTGCGCCCGACCAACATGGCAAAAGATTATGTGTATACCAAAACAATATGCCCACCTATACGACACAGACATACTCACTGATATTTCAGTCGGTTTAGTGCTGCATCTCGATCCTCATATGTTAAAAAGTCAGGGCGGAACATATACATGCGCGGAGTGTCATCGCGTTGTAAGCCAGCATTTTTTTGTCTGCATTTCTGTGGAAGGTGATTTATCACGCTGGCTACCGCTTTACACTGAGGATGGGACTGGAAGGACGCAAATAGCTCCTACTGAAAAGTCAGGAAATCCCAAATGGACACAGGCATCAAGCTATTGGCACAGAGACCAAATTTGGGAAGCTAGCTCAAATGCAATCTACCTCGCTGCCGGGCGAGCACACGACAAGTCACGCAAAAATAATCGAAATAGAGTTGCTGAATCCAGTGTCCCAAACGTCTAATATTTGACACGGCGGGGCTTGCAGTCGTGTAGCTTCTCCAAATACTCTGCGGAATCGGTGGGCCACGCAAAAAGACGCCTGCCCACCCTGCGCTTACCTAAGCCCTGTAGGGTGCGCATCGCGCACCGCTTCACGAATGTTCAACGCCTCACAAATCTGCAACATGGCTGTGATCTTTCAAAATAAGCTGGGGTATTCCTGCATTCCAAGCGGTGCGCGATGCGCACCCTACGGCTTACTGCTCTGCCGTGTAGGATACGTTCCTCCCAAATCGACAACTTATAACCTTCCCACCCTGGAGAATCACCATGACCAGAGTCGCCCTTGAAACGCAAGTTCTCAACGAACTCCGACATCTACCCTTAGAGTAAGTCGGGTAGGGTGGGCAGACGGCTCTATCGTCTGCCCACGCGCTTCCCCAAATACTCTGTGGAATCGATAGGCCACGCAAAAAGACGCCTGCCCACCTTGCGCTTCTCTGATCTGGCTGGCAATACTGCCTAGCATTCAGATACCTCTACCAGTACTTAGTCCCTAAAAGCTCCTTATCCCTCGCCCAAACATACCCCAACCAAAGCCTCCAATTCCGCCCCCAACACGGCATAAGGCAGAATGGCTTGCGCCGTTTTGTCGGGTTCGCGGCGCGGTTGGCGCAGGTTTTGCCATTGCGCCGTTGCGCCGCGCCGGGCGATGAAGGCTTCCGGCGTGGCGGGGGCGGCGGCGAGC
>JBJSYU010000242.1:0-5231 GCA_046089945.1 Candidatus Methylumidiphilus sp. | reverse complement strand
TTTTTGCAGCGCCTTCAACAACTTAGAAGGCGGCGGGGAGTTTTGTCAGTCAACCAGGCAGCGTAGCTCTGTTGCTAAGTGGATACGTCAGATTTCTACTGAATTTACTCAAGCAAAAATAGTGGTTACTTGCCGTTCTGCTGCAAGGGATTCGATTAGCGACTTCCGAGATTTTTTGCCTGTGCATATACCGGCCTTAAGCTTCGAACAAATTAGTGATTTTATTCGCAATTGGTATTCTGCCGTCATTTGCCCACAAGACAATGGGACTAGCCGTGGCGAGGACATCGCTCATGCTAGTAATCTGGCTGATAACTTGATTGAATCGCTGAACAAGCCAGATGCTAGCTCTGCCAAGATGCGAATGCTGGCGACAAATATTTTTATGCTCCACACTATTTGCATAGTTCATCATAGCCGTGTACTAGATGGTAACTGCGGGTTGCCGCATGGACGAGAAGAGTTATATGATGAATGCGTAACTATAATGCTTAATCATGAGCGTCGGCATGGCTCCGCACGAGAAGATCGAAAAGATTTGGAGCGCATTGCCTTGTGGCTGCATAGCCAAGACTTATTCGAGGTTGCCAAGTCAGATATTAGTACTGCGTTAGGGATCTCAGATACTTTTTTAGAAATCCATTGCAATGAAAGCGGGCTGCTTATTCGTTCAGAGTCTGGGAAATATGCATTTAAGCATCCTGGCTTCCAGGAATACCTTACTGCTTGTGAAGTAAGAAAAAAATGCCCTTCCGAGGCAATTGAATTCCTTGCTAAACATTATGATGATGATCGTTGGCAAGAGGTGATATTATTGTTTTTAGCACATGACAAACAGCTTGAGTCATTTTTGATGGGCGTAATACGTTGGCATCCTAAGGGATATACTAAATCGCTATTGCTTGATGCTATTTTCGAAGAAGCAGCGGGGGTAGACACTTCGTTCCAATTTTTGCTTGATTTTGTACAGCAATCGACTGCCGAGCATGATAATGACCAATGGGAGTGGGGTTGGAAAATGCTATGCTTTTTAGAAAGGTTGGCAGAGCGAGACCATCAACGCGAAAAAGTCACAAATCTTGCCACGCGACTTGAGCGGCATGAGATGGCAAAATTTAGAGAATGGGCTAACACTAAACTAAATCGACGCACAATTAGAACTACTAAGGGTGATATTGAGTTGGTGGAAATTGAGGCTGGAGAATTCAAAATGGGCACAAATGATAATATACAACACCCCAGTGAATACCCTCAAATCAACAAAATTATGCCTTCATTCTATTTAGGAAAATTTCTTGTGACTAATAAAGAATACCGGCAATTCCTTGAGGCCAATCCAGAGGTAAGGCCACCGGACTCTTTAAGCGACCCAGACTTTGGCTCAGATAGCAAGCCTGTTGTAGGGGTATCTTGGCATGAAGCTTGTCAGTTTGCAGAGTGGGCGGGAGGGCGTTTACCCAGTGAAGCAGAATGGGAATATGCTGCCCGCGCTGGCTCTACGACAGACTATTGGTGGGGCAATCAAATGGATATTGGTCGAGCTAATGGTCGTGAAACAGGATGTGAATGGAGCAAGCAACAAACTTCCCCTGTTGGCTCTTTTCCGCCCAATTATTATGGCTTATATGATACCTGTGGCAATGCCAGAGAATGGGTGCAAGATAAGTGGCATCACAACTATAGAGGGAATCCTCCTACTGATGGCTCGCCGTGGGAGAATGATGCGGATACCGACCAGAGAGTAATTCGTGGCGGTGGTTGGTCATGGGACAACATTTACCTGCGTTCCGCCCATCGTGACCCAGCATCGTCTGAATACAAGGATAACAGCTTGGGCTTTCGGATAGCAAAAGATATGTAGATGAGTCTCTGCCGGATTTCCATAATAAAGCCCAATGTCGATTATTATGAGTTCTCACCTGACGCAAGATAGACACTACTGATTCTTCAACGATCTCTAGGGGATAATATGCGCAGGGTAATCTCAAGCAGAAAGGCGGATTGGCCATACTGGCCATCGCCGCTGTTGGCGGAGCAGGGCGCAATACTATTGGGCGATGATATCGCGGCGACTTACACCGCCGATTGCAGTTGGCTAGGCCTTAAATTTATCGATGCGTCACATATGACATGCGGAGTGCTGTTGGCGAAAAACAGCATGCCTTGCCGCCACGAAAAAGTGTTCAAATTGGCGGCGCATTTTGACGCTTAGCGATAGCGCTTGTATAAAAACTCAGGAAACTCTGCAATGCTATTCAATCTGTTCACATCGATCTTTAGATTCTTAGGGGTTTCCCAGCAACAGCCGGATGATTTGCAGGCAGGCGACATTCCTGCTGTCTTCACGGCCAGCCCGACCACGTTGAAATTGCAAATCCAAGACGCCGCTTCGCCGGAGCTGCCGCGTGAAATCGAGTTGACTGCCGGGGAGTATTCGCTAGGTGAAAGCGCGGATAGCATGATTCAGGTGCATAGCCAGCAGGTCAAGGAGGGCGTGGTACAGCGGGGGTTTGTGTCGCGCAAGCATGGCTGCATTCGCGTCACGGATGCGGGCGGGGTGAGTATCGAAGACAGCGGTTCGGCCAATGGCACCTATGTCAATAACCGGAAAATCGGCGCTGGGCCGCTGGCGTTGAAGTTGCCGGTGGAGATTCGCTTAGGCGGCGTGGAGGAACCGGGGCAGGCGGCGCAGTATGCGGCCAAGCCTAGGCTTTATCTGTTGGCCGGCGAAGCGGCGGTCGCCAATCCCGTGGATAGCGGTGTGTCGGCGACTCCGATTGCCCCGGAGTTAAACCCGGCTTACTTAGTTTTAGGCGGCAAATCGTATCCGCTGCTACCCGGCGATTTGCCGTATGCGATAGGCCGGTCGGAACGTTGCCGCCTGCAAATCCCGGCGGTGTATTTGGGCATTCCGCACCAGCATTTGTCGATTGATAAGTTTACCGAAAACGGCGCGGTGACGCGGATTATCACCAACTGGTATGGCGGCAAATCTGCCAGCGTGCATGTGCGCAATCGATTGGTGACGGATAATCCGTTTGTGTGGCCTTGGGATGAAACAGTGGAATTGGCTAGGAATGCCAAAGGCAGGAATAATGTGACCTGTGCGTTGACTTTGAAAAAGCCGGGAAGTTTGGTTGCCAATGCCAAGCCATAAATTCCAAGCTCTGGCGTCCAAAACGTGCTTTGGACGCCGTTATAAGTTTTTCCGCGCTGAATTGTTAGCGCTTGACGGTGACAATCCGGCTAATCAGCCAAGCGCCTTCGGGCAGGCTTTCTAGGCCATTTCGCCTGGATTCGCCATCGCGTAAAATCTCTGCTGTCTGGGGGTTTCCAGCAACGACGACGAAGGTTTCGTAGGCGTAATTCGGCGTCGCGTAGATGCCTTTGGCCTGCCATTCCCCGGCCTGGGGCAGTTCCGCTTGCGGGTAGTATAAGCGGCCATATTCGGCGGCGGTGGAGCGGATGACGAGGAAGGCGTGTTGGTCTGGGCGCAAGCCTTGCAGCGTGCCGGTCACGGTGATGGCCCGGCCGACGCGCTCGCCCGATGTCGGATAGGCAATGGCGGCGCTGGGTTCGCTGGCGGCGGGCAATGTGTCATCGACCGGAAGCGCGGGTTTGTCGGCTTCTGGCGGTGTGTCATCTGTCGGCGGTGCGGCGGCTTCGGCTTCGGCGCGTTTTCGTGCCGCTTCTTCCGCTTGGTATTGCGCTTCGGCGTCTTGCCGCCATTTTGCTTCGCGTTTGGCGCGTTGTTCGGCGGCGGTTTCCGCAGGTTTGGGCTTGGGTTTGGGCGTCACGACCGGCGGCTTGACTTCGGCGGGCGGCGGGGCCATGGCCGGGGCGGCGGGCGGCGGCGTGTCTTGCCCGGCGTAATAAGCCCAAGCCGCCAGCGCGGCAGCGGCCAGCACCAGCATCCAGCGGCCCCACCCGGCCCGGCGCGTGTGGCCGGCAGCGCGTGGCGGCAGCGGCGGCAGCGGCGTCGGCAAGTCGGCGGGAGTCGCCAGCGGTGTCAGCGGCGTAGGCCCGCCGCTGCGGCCAACCCATCCCAGCGCGGCGCTGTCGCGCACATCAGCGACGGTGAACTGGCGGTAGTGGTCGAGGTCGGGCAAGCCGGCCAGCAATTGGTCGATGTCGGCGATCAGGGCGTCGTGCGGCAGGGTTTTGCTTATCCGTGAACGGGCGTTGTCGAAGGCTTGCAGGCGCTCGGCGAGACGGCGCGCGCCGTCCATCGCCGCCGCGCCGCCCGCGCCCATCGGTTGCAGCAGGCCGATGTCGGCAATCCGCCCGGCGAGGTAGCCTAGGCTAAACAAGTCGGCGCGGCAGTCGAGTTGCTGCGCGGACAGCCCGCCGCGTCCTTGCCGGTCGCCGCTGAGCGCGGTTTTCAGCAGGTTGGACTGGTACGGCGCGGCGGGCAAGATCGGCAGCGGCCTGTCCAGCGGGCGCTCCGGGGTGACGGAAAAGGCGAAGTCAATCAGGCGGATGCGCTCAAAGCCGATGCCGATGGCTTGGCCGTCTTGGAAGGGATAGGGGGCGTAGGGCAGGCAGATGTTGTCTTCTTTGATGTCGCAATGGACGATGCCGTGGGCGTGGATTTCACGCAGCGCCAGCAGGCAAGCGCGCAGCAGTTGCAAAAACACGCCGGCATGTTGGAACGGGTGTTGCCAGACCGCGCCGTTGGCATGCTTGGGCTGCACCCGCAGCCAGTCTTCGACGGTCAGGCCGGCGTCGCGGGTGGCGACGGATTCGACCACCGGGGTCTGCCCGCCGGCGCCGCCTTGCGCAAATGCCGCCAGTTCGACGGTGTGGCGCAGGCGCTTGAGGGTGAAGTCCAGCAGGAAATCGTTTTCGCGCCGCATCCAATAGTCCGCCCCGCCCAGCCCTTCGGGCTTGAAGATTTTGCGGTATTCGCAGGCACGACCGGCTTGCGGGGCGTGGCGCGTCACCCGCACATGGGGCAGGTCGCGGATGATGGTGTCGCTGAGGTCGAAAGGGTTGTTCATCAAATGGGGGAGTGTTTACAAGCCGCCGTAAAAAATCTTGTTGCCGGCAATCTCGAAATAGTCGCCGGGGTTGAGTACGGCTTCGCGCTTTTTGCGGTTTTTGCCGTTGACGTAAAGCTCGCGGGGGCCGCCTTGGTGGATGATGGAATGGCCTTGTTCGGTCTTGACGACCAGCGCTTGGCGCGGCTTGACCAGCAGCCCGTTGATGCGCAAATCGCAGTCCCAGCCGCT
>JBJSYU010000241.1:0-4894 GCA_046089945.1 Candidatus Methylumidiphilus sp. | reverse complement strand
CAAGGCGGGTGTCGGGGGCGGGGAGCCTAATCTACTCGGCAAGCTCGAAGCCTTAGGGTGAGCAAAGCTTCCCCGCCCCCTCCCGATGATCAACTCGGGGATCTTGCCTCTTTTCGGGAGCAAGATCGACATATAAGGGTGCGCATCGCGCACCATTAACGGATGTCCAATACCATAAAGGATTTGGAGCTTGTGGTGACGTTGCCGATGTTTCAAAATCTATTGGAAGTTTCGGGAGCCGTAAATGGTGCGCGATGCGCACCCTACGCGACTTGGGAACGAGCAAAGTCTCCGTCATTCATGCTCACGACAAAGCTGGTCAATATCGATACCCTGCAATATCTCGCCAGTCAGGCCGCAGCGGTGGGTGTCTTCGGTTTCGATTTGGTGGTGGCGGCAGGTTTTGCAGACGCCGAAGGTGCGCAGTTGGTTGGCTTGTTGCAGGGCGCGTAGCACCCGCGCCAGTTCGGCCAGCACCCGCGCTTGCTCGGCTTCGGGGGTTTGCGCCATGGCCGCTTGCAGGATTTTCGGCGGGATGGCTTCGGCGACTAGCGCGGCGCCGCGTTCGGTCACTTGCAGATGCACGACGCGCCGGTCTTTGGCGTCGGGGCGCTTTTCGATGAAGCCGGCGTTTTCCAGCACCGCCAGGGTTTGCGACACGGTGCCTTTGGTCAGGCCCAGGTAGTCGGAGACCGCCGCCGGGGTGTTGCTGTAGCGGTTGCAGTTGCACAGGTAATGCAGCGCTTCCATATGCACCGGGTGCAGGCCGCGCGCCGTGCCGGTGCGGCGGGTGTCGGTGCGCAGCAGGTTGGCGATGCGTTCGAGGTGGTCGTATATTGCGATGGTGTTCATAAAAATTATGCTATCGGATCAAAACGGCATTGACAAGGAAACCGGCGCGCCGCAGATTGCGGTGTTGCGGAATTTCCAGCCGCGCCGTTTGTCGCCTTTGCATGGGCTGCGAAAGGCACCATAATCGTCGCAGGCTTGCGCCACTGTGCCGGGCCTGTCAATAAAAAAACCAACAACACCATCTCAACGAGGAGCATCGGATATGTTTGCGAAAATCATTGGTTTCAGCGTGTTGGCCGGGCTGTTGTCGGCCCCGGCTTTGGCGGCGGGCAACGCGGAGGCCGGCAAGGCGGCGTCGGCGGTCTGCGCCGGTTGCCACGGCCCGAAGGGCATCAGCGCGGCGGGCAGCTTCCCTAACTTGGCCGGGCAGAAAGCGGATTATTTGGCGGCGCAGTTGCAGGCGTTCCGTGCGAAAACCCGCGCTAATCCGATCATGGGGCCGATGGCCGCCAACTTGAAGGACGAGGACATTGCCAATTTGGCGGCTTATTACGCTAGTTTGAAAGCCTGCGAATAAACCCCTCACCCTAGACCTCTCCCCACAGGGGCGAGGGGACGTTAAAAAAAGGGGATGGCCTCAGCCATCCCCTTTTTTGCGCCTACAGCTTCGCCAGCATCTCGCGGAAAAACTCCGGGGCGACAAACGCGGCGCGGTGGATGTCGGCGTTATAGTAGCGAGTCGCAAATGGCTTGGCGCGGGCGTCGGCTTCGCGGAATTCGGCGAAGCCGCTTTTGCCGGCCTGCAACGCGCTCCACCAGCCTGAGGGATAGATGAACTGCGGGAAGAATAGGTTGCGGGTGTCGGCGAAGCCGGCCGCCCGCATCGTGCGGTGCATGGATTCGATCAATTCCAAATGGAACAGCGGCGATTCGCTTTGCTGCACCAAGATGCCGTCCGGGCGCAGGCAGCGCAGGCATTGGCGGAAAAATGCCTCGTTGAACAAGCCTTCCGCCGGGCCTACCGGATCGGTGCTGTCCACGATGATGATATCCACCGACTCATCCGCCGCGTCCTTCACCCATTGGATGCCGTCGATGAACAGCAGCGTGGCGCGCGGGTCGTGGTTGGAACTGCACAAATCGGGGAAATGGATTTCCGCCAGCCGCGTCACGCCTTCGTCGATGTCGATCTGCACCGCGCTTTCCACGCCCGGATGCTTCAAGACTTCTTTCAAGCTGCCGCAATCGCCGCCGCCGATGATCCAGACATTTTTCGGGGCCGGGTGGGTGTACAGCACCGGATGCGTCATCATTTCGTGGTACAGGAAATTGTCGCGGTCGCTGACCATGGTGCAGCCATCGATCACCATCAGCTTGCCGAAACTCACGGTGTCGTAGATTTCAATCTTTTGGAACGGCGTCTGCTCCTCGTGCAGCTTGGCCTTGATTTCAAGCGACAAGGCGCTGCCGTGCTGCGGGTAGGTTTCGGTGAACCACTGTTTATTGTCGGTCATGGGTTTTTTTCGTCCGGTCATTGCTAAAATTGCGCGATTCTCCACATAAACCACGACTTTTGGAAGCAGAATTTATGACCGAGCAGCCCTGGGATTTGCAAAGCGCGCGCGAGACTTACGCCATCGAACATTGGGGCGACGGTTATTTCGACATCAACCCGGCCGGCCATGTCGTCGCCTATCCCGTCCGCGACGCCGCCTTGGGCGCGGTGGATTTGTACGAAGTCGCCGCCAAAGTCCGTAGCGAAGGCTTGTCGCTGCCGGTGCTGGTGCGCTTCACCGACATCCTGCGCAACCGTGCGCAGCGCCTGCGCCGGGCCTTCGCCGAGGCCATCGCCGAAATGGACTACGGCGGCGGCTACACGCCGGTTTATCCAATCAAGGTCAACCAGCAGCGCGGCGTGATCGACAGCCTGCTCGACAGCGGCGGCGCCATCGGCTTGGAGGCGGGCAGCAAATCGGAGTTGCTGGCGATTCTGGCGCTGTCGAAGACTGGCGGCACGATCATCTGCAATGGCTACAAAGACCGCGCCTACATCCGGCTGGCGCTGATCGGCCAGCGCTTGGGGCTGAACGTGTTCATCGTCGTCGAAAAGCCGGCTGAACTGGACATGGTGCTGGCAGAATCCGCCGCTTTAGGCGTTCAGCCGCAGTTGGGCGTGCGCGTGCGGCTGTCGTGCATCAGCGCCGGCAAATGGCAAAACAGCGGCGGCGAGAAATCCAAGTTTGGCCTCAGCGCCAGCGAAGTGCTGCGGCTGGTCACTGGGCTGGAAGCGGCGGGCGGCTTGCCATGGCTGAAATTGATCCATTTCCACATGGGTTCGCAAGTCGCCAACATCAACGACGTGAAAACCGCGCTGCGCGAAGCCGGGCGCTATTATGCCGAACTGTGCCGGCTGGGTGCGCCAATCACCCATTTCGACGTGGGCGGCGGCTTGGGCGTGGATTATGAAGGCACGCATTCCAGCAGCGAATGCTCGATCAATTACAGCATCGCCGAATACGCCCACAGCATCGTCCGCGCCTTCAGCGAAGTCTGCTCCGACTACGGCCTGCCGCACCCGCACCTCGTCACCGAGTCCGGCCGCGCGCTGAGCGCCCACCATGCCGTACTCATCACCAACATCATCAATGTCGAATCCGTCGCCGAAAACATCCCCGTCCCCACGCAATCCGAGGCCAAGCCGCTGCAAGACCTCTGCGCCCTGCTGCGGCGGGTGTCCAGCGAGCCGCCGCTGGCCTTGTACTTGGACGCCAAATTCGACCTGTCGGAAGCGCGGGCGATGTATGTGCGCGGCAAGCTCAGCCTGGAAGAACTGGCCGAGGCCGAGCGGCTGGACGCGGCGCTGTGCCAGATCGTGCGCAAGCGCCTGAACGTGCGCCTACGCGCCCACCGCGAAGCGCTGGACGAACTCAACGAACGGTTGGCCGACAAAGTGTTTTGCAATTTCTCGGTGTTCCAATCGATGCCCGACGCCTGGGCCATCGACCAGATTTTCCCGTTCATGCCGCTGCAACGCCTCAATGAAGAACCCACCCGCCGCGCCGTGCTGCAAGATTTGACCTGCGATTCCGACGGCCAAATCAACGCCTACCTCGACCGGCAGAGTATCGAAACCACCCTGCCGCTGCACCACGTCGCCTCCGGCGAAGGGTATCTGCTCGGCGCATTCTTAGTCGGGGCATACCAAGAAATCTTGGGCGATATGCATAATCTGTTCGGCGACACCCATTCCGTCAATATCGAACTCGACGGCACCGGCGGCTGGCATTTGGCGCAACCGATGCGCGGCGACGGCGCCGACGACTCGCTGCGCTATGTCCACATCGAACCGCAAGAACTGGAACGCGCCTATCGCAAAAAGCTGTTAGACGCCGGACTGGACGCCGCCCAGCGCAAATTGTTTGAGAGCGAATTGATTGCGGGGTTGAGTGCTTATACTTATTTGGAGGAATAGGGGTATTTTTCGCTCCCTCGTTTTTTCGCTTTTCTCGTTCCCAAGCTCCGCTTAGGAATGCAGTCTAGCAAGCTCTGCTTCCCGAATCGAATATAAGCGGCGTCGGCAAGGGAAGCAGTGCTTCCCCCACTGGATTCGCAAACAGAGCTTCAAAGCCATTAGCTTAAGGATTTTTTCGTTCGCCCTGAGCTTTTCGAAGGGTGAACGGAAAAATTCAACTCATTGGAATCTAAGCCATTCATGGCTCGACAAGCTCGCCACGAACGGCTTAAGTTAATAGCTTTGAAGCAGAGCTTGGGAAGCAGCCTTTGCACTGCGTGAGGGAGCGGGAACGAGCAATTCCCTTTGCATGATGAGGTGTTAGTCTATGCTTTACCTGAGCCAAGCGCTTTGTGCCGTTTTTTGTCATGTACATCCTGCTTGGCGCTTAACACGTCAAAACACAGGACAATTTTATGAAAACGCGCAAACACGGAAACAACGTAAAAACACTCCTGCTGCTGATGGCCGGGATGGGCTTCGCCTCCGCCGCCTCGGCCAGCTTGGAAAGTCGGCCCGGCGGGATGGTCTATGACACCGACCTCAACATCACTTGGCTGCATAATGCCATCCGTCGTGGTGCCTCCGTAC
>JBJSYU010000240.1:0-3692 GCA_046089945.1 Candidatus Methylumidiphilus sp. | reverse complement strand
TCTTGCATGGAAGGGTTTTCATGACCACGCCCAACAATGTCGAAGGCTTGCACTAGAGGCACGCCTGCGGTCAACATCGTCGCAAGCTGGCGACTGAATATGGCGATGTCTTTAGTGACAATTTTTTTCTTAGGCTTAGCGAATAGCGGCGCACTCTTTTTCTTGATTTTGAGGACTTTTACACCCTGCCGCCGTATGTCCGCCCGGGCCATATTTTCTGTTCGGGCACTGATTTCCCCTTTTACGCGGGCACCGTTCCTGTCCGTCCCTTCCCAAACGAAATTGACTATATCATCTTTTGCCATACCCTAATCCTTCGCAGTTATTCTTTGGTCACGCGGTTGATCTCTTCCAGGCTGGTGATGCCCGCCTTCACTTTCTTCAGGCCCGATTCGCGCAAGTCAGCTATGCCATCGCGCTTGGCCTGCTCCTCGATTTGCCTGACATTGCCACCCTCCAGAATGATTCTGTTCAGGGCGTCGTTGATGGGCATGATCTGGTAAATGCCCACGCGCCCCTTATAGCCTTTCGTGCATTTGTCGCAGCCAACCGGGCCATAGACCGTGAAAGTGCCTAACTCATGCTCCCTGAAGCCAGCGTCCAGCAGGACTTCGGGGGGCAAATCTTCAACTTTTTTGCAATGCTCGCATAGTCTGCGGGCTAGCCTCTGCGCCATAATCAGCAATACTGACGAGGCAATGTTGAAGGCGGGAATCCCCATTTGCATCAGACGGTTCAAAGTTTGCGGCGCGTCATTGGTGTGTAGCGTTGACAACACCATATGGCCGGTCTGCGCGGCTTTGACGGCGATTTCAGCAGTTTCCAAGTCGCGTATCTCACCCACCATGATGACATCAGGATCTTGACGCAGGAAGGCGCGTAGCGCTTCGGCAAAGGTCAGGCCGGTTTTCGGGTTGACATTGACTTGGTTGATGCCGGAAACGGTAATTTCGACCGGGTCTTCAGCCGTGGAGATGTTGATGTCCGGCTGGTTCAATATATTGAGGGCGGTATAGAGCGTGACAGTCTTGCCACTGCCGGTGGGGCCGGTGACCAGTATCATTCCATACGGCTTGGATATGTTTCGGAGAAAAGCCTCCCGTTGCTCTGGCTCAAAACCCAGCCTTTCAATTCCCAGTGTCGCATTATTGGGGTCAAGTATGCGCAAGACAATCTTTTCACCGAACAGGGTCGGGCAACTGTTGACGCGGAAATCAATGGAGCGGGTGCGTGAGAGCGCCATTTTGATGCGGCCGTCCTGCGGAACCCGCCTTTCAGCAATGTCCATTCTGGACATGACCTTGATTCTGGCCACTAGCCTAGAAGCAAGGTTTGCGGGCGGACTTGCCACTTCATGCAACATTCCATCCTGGCGAAAGCGGATGCGGAAATTCCTTTCGTAAGGTTCGACATGTATATCTGATGCGCCTTTTTTGATTGCATCCAGCAGAATCTTGTTGACGAACCGCACGATGGGCGCATCGTCCACCTCGCTATTGACGATATCGACCCGCTGATCCTCCTCTTCTCCGCTGGTGATGTCGATATTGTCCAAGTCGGAGTCCATCAGATCCTTCATGGGCGAAGTGTCTGCGGCCTCCAAGGCGGTGTCTATGGCCAGGGTAAGCTTGTCATCTTCCACCACAATGCTTTCAGTGGAAAGCCGGGTGTGGAACTTGATTTCGTCGAGCGCCTGGAAACAAGTCGGATCAGAGACCGCCAAAAACAAACGATTGCCCCGCTTGAACAGCGGCAGCACATGGTGCTGGCGGATCAGCCGCTCATTGACCAGCTTGATGGGCAGGTTGATTTGCATGATTGACGAGAGATCCAGCAACGGCAGGCCGAATTCCCTGGAAACAATGCTGGCAATTGAAAAGCTGTCAAGCAGCTTGTTGACCACCAGATAGCTGACTACAGGCATGCGCTTTTTGAGGGCTTCCTCGCCGTGCAACTGGGCCTCAACTTCCGTCAGCAGCCCTGCCTTTACCAAACTTCTAGCTAGTCCGCTCAGAGGGAGCTTAGTCGCGGGTGTCACCATGTTCGTTGACCCATTCAGTCTTGGAATTTAGCTTCGGTAGCTTGCGTTCGCCAATAGTAGATGATGCCGGGCAGTTTGAACACCCAAAAATTCACAGACTAAAAGCGCTGCCTAGGCAGCGCTTTGATTTTTCGAGAGATTCTAGATGCTTGTCACAGCCAGTACACGAAAATGAAAAGGCCCAGCCAGACCACGTCCACGAAGTGCCAATACCATGCGGCAGCCTCAAAGGCAAAATGGTGCTTGGCGGAAAAGTGGCCCCTGATGCTGCGGAACAGCACGACCGTCAGGAAGATCGCGCCAATGGTCACATGCAGGCCATGGAAGCCGGTCAACATGAAGAAGGTTGAGCCGTAAATGCCGGTGCCCAGCGTCAGGCCCATCTCCGAGTAAGCTTCATGGTATTCCGTGGCCTGCAAGCCTACGAACAAAAACCCAAGCAGCACCGTGGCAATCAGCCCTTTGATCAACTGCGGCCGGTTTATCTCGCCGGTTTCCTTGTTGAACGCCCAATGCGCCCACGTCACGGTGACGCCGGAAGACAACAGAATCAGCGTGTTCAGCGCGGGCAAGCCCCAGGCCGCCATCGGCTCAAACGTGCCATCCTCATGGCCGCCGACATGCCCTGGCCCGTTGTTTGGCCAGACGCCGGTAAAGCCTTCCCAAAGCAGCTTGGTCGCGCCCATGGAAAAATCTTGGCTACCCGCCAACCAAGACTGCGACAGATCGCGGACGTAGTATAGCGAGCCAAAAAATGCGGCGAAGAACATTACCTCGGAAAAAATGAACCACATCATCCCTAGGCGGAAGGAAACATCGACTTGGCCGCTGAAACTGCCGTTTTCACTCTCGGCGATGACTGTGCCGAACCAGCCAAAAAGCATAGTGACTATGATGCCCACGCCCACGATCATCATCGTCGAACCGTAAGTGGCACCGTTGAGGTAATTGGCAAATCCGGCCAGCAAAGTGGTTAGCCCGATGGAGCCGACAATCGGCCACTGCGCCGTGTGCGGTATGTAATATGCGTCTTTCGTTGTGCTTGCCATGATGTGTGCCCTGTCACTTCTTGATGGTTTGTGTCTTCTCGGTTATATCGAAAAACGTGTACGCCAATGCCATTTCGGATATGTCTGCGGCCACTGCCGGGTCAATCACGAAGCGCACAGGCAACTGCCGTCCTTTGTGAGGTTCAAATTCTTGTTCGGAAAAGCAAAAGCATTCCGTCTTCTTAAACTGCCCTGAGGCCCAGACCGGAGAAATGCTGGGTATTGCGCGACCTATCCGCTTTTTGTCGGAGGTGTTCTCCGCATAAAAGTTGACGGTGTAGTATTGCCCCGGATGAACTTTGAGTTTGGTGGTTTCCGCCCTAAACTCCAAGGGCATGTCGCCGTTCACCGCCGTGACGAATTCCACCGTGATTTCCCTGCTCTGATCGACGCTATAGGCGGTATTGGCCGATGCCTCCTTTACTCTACCCCCGATGCCACTCCACTCACAAATGGCGTCGTAATAGGGAGCAATGGCAAAACCCAGCCCGAACATTAAGCTGGCAATCACAGCCATCCGCCATACTAGACGCGCATTGGCTTTGCTCTGCTGTTGGATATCCACTAGATGTTTATGTCGCCGTTTTTGGCCCAGACCACTA
>JBJSYU010000239.1:0-2806 GCA_046089945.1 Candidatus Methylumidiphilus sp. | reverse complement strand
TGTCTATACAGGAGGGGGCGGGTTTTGGGCCTATAGCTCGATAGGGCGCGGCGACGGAACATTCGCCCCCGCCATTGGCGGAAGTCTAATGGCAGGTAGCTTCGGCTCGGAATCTTCCTATCAAAAATATGTGACCGACCTTAATGGAGATGGAAAAGCAGATATTGTGATTGTCTATTCAGGAGGTGGCGGGTTTTGGGCCTATAAATCTGTAGGAATGGGTGATGGAGGATTTTCTCCTGCTACCGGTGGAAGGTTACTGGGAGGTAGTTTTGGTTCAGAAACCGCCTATCAAAAATTTGCAGAGGATATTGATGGTGATGGAAAGTTTGATGTAGCGATTGTCTACACAGGAAGTGCTGGGTTTTATGCGTACTCAGCAATGAATACAAAAGGTATATCTAACCTTTTAACCTCATTGAATTCTGGCTTAAGTGCTACCAACAGCATAACTTATAAAGCTTTAACGGAGGCGGGCGTCCATAGCAGAGATTCCAATGCAACCTATCCCTACTTGGATTTTCAAGGCCCGCTCTATGTCGTTTCTCAAACCCAATCCAGCGACGGCCTAGGCGGCAACTACACCACCAACTACACCTATGCCGGAGCCAAGCTGCATCTAACTGGCGGCGGTTTTTTAGGGTTTATGCAGCTTGCTGCCAGCGATCCGCAAACCGGTATCACGACAACCACTACGTATAGCCAGAATTACCCCTATCAAGGCTTGCCAAAAACAGTGGAAAAACGTACCAGATGGGGCGTATTATTGAACAGTGTGGAGAATACTTGGCAAAATACTGCTATCAGCAAAACTTACCATCGCAACGACCTCATCCAAACAGTTGAGCAAAGCTGGGAACTCAACGGCATCGGCGTACCTAGAACAAAAACCAATACCTCTTTTGACGCCTACGGCAATCCCACCCAAATCACCGTCGCCACCGACGAGAGTTATAACTATAACAGTTTCAATGCCAACGGCCCTGTCAACCCCTACGGCAATGTCAAAACCACGACGAACATCTATAGCAACGACACCACCAACTGGTTCCTAGGCCGCCTGACCCGCGCCACCGTCACCAGCACCTTGCCGACCGGGGCCACGGCGACGCGCACCTCGGCGTTTGCCTATGATGCTGCCAGCGGCTTGCTGACGCAGGAGGTCATCGAGCCGGACAACGCGGCGTTGAAACTGACCACGGCCTACACGCTGGACGCCTTCGGCAACCGGGTTGCCACCACGGTCAGCGGGGCCGACATCGCCACGCGCACCAGCACGACCACCTTCGACGCGCAAGGCCGCTTCCCGGTCAAAGGCACCAATGCCTTGGGCCACAGCGAAACCCGTACATTCGACCCCGGCTTCGGCAATCCCTTGAGCCTCACCGGCCCGAACGGCTTGACGACAACTTGGGCCTATGACGGCTTCGGGCGCAAGACTAAGGAAACCCGCGCCGACGGCACGCAGAGCAACTTCGCCTTTGCCTTCTGCGCCAACAACTGCCCGACCAACGCGGTGTATTACACCACCGCCACGGCCACGGGCGCGCCTTCGACCACGGTGTATTTCGACAGCCTCAACCGCGAGATCCGGCGCGGCACCCAAGGCTTCGATGGCCGCATCAGTACGGTGGACAAGCTGTACGACGCTTGGGGCCGCGTCGCCCAAGTCTCCAAGCCCTACTTCCCCGGCGAAACCGTGGCGTGGTCGAAGTTTACCTACGACATTCTGGGCCGCACCGTCAAAGTCACCGAAGCCGACGGCGGCGTGACGCAATCCAGCTACAACGGCCTGACCGTCAGCGTCACCAACCCCTTGGGCCGCACTACCAACCAGACCAAGAACGGCTTGGGCCAAGTGGTCAAAACCGTGGACGCGCAAGGCAACACCTTAAGCTTCGCGTTCGATGCTTTTGGTAATCCTATCAAGACCGTCGATGCCAAGGGCAACGCCATCACGCTGGGCTACGACCTGCGCGGGCGCAAGACCCGCATGACCGACCCCGACATGGGCAACTGGACGTATGCCTATGACGTGCTGGGCCAGATGCTCCGGCAGATTGACGCCAAGGGCCAGACCACGACTTTAAGCTATGACAAGCTTGGGCGTGTCGTGCAGCGCGTGGAACCGGGGCTAACCAGCACTTGGGTGTGGGATACTGCCGCGAAAGGCATAGGCAAGTTGGCCTCAGAAACCAGCAGCAATGGCTGGAGCCGGGCTTATGTTTACGACACGCTGGGCCGTCTGTCGCAAACCAACACGACAATCACCGGGCTGGGCACCTACAACCAAACCACGGTGTACGACGGCTACGGGCGGGTGTCGAAGCTGATCCAGCCCAGCGGATTCGCCGCGCTCAATCTTTACAACAGCTACGGCTATGTGGCGGAAGTGCAGGACGCCGCCAGCGGTAAATCCTTCTGGCAGGCGCAGAATGTGGACGCTTCGGGCCGGATCATCTCAGAAAAGCTCGGCAACAACCTCCTCACCACCCGCGCCTTCAACGCGATGGGCAGGCCGACCTACATTTCCACCGGCAAGTTCGGCGTCACGCCCGACGTGCAAAACCTGACGTTGGATCACGACCAAAACGGCAACCTGACTTCGCGCAGCGACGCCGCCACGGGCCGGTCGGATATGTTTTCCTACGACGAGCTAGACCGTCTGACCACCGACTTCGGGCCGGGCGGCAAGATACTCAGCTACCAATACGATTCCATCGGCAACATCACCTTCAAAACCGATGTTGGCAGCTATACCTACGGCACCAAGCCGCATGCCGTGGCCCAAATCAGCGGCGGCTAC
>JBJSYU010000238.1:0-4181 GCA_046089945.1 Candidatus Methylumidiphilus sp. | reverse complement strand
TGGCGCGGTATTGCTGGAAGGTGCGGTTTTGCGGCGTGGCTGCGTCATCGGCGCGATGCCGCTGGTACGCGGGGAAGTCCCAGCCTACAGCATCCAAGCGGGCAATCCGTTGCGGCTGTTGGGTTGGCGCGCATGAAGTTCACCGTGTTCGGCGGCAGCGGCTTCGTCGGCAGCGCATTGTCGGCTTACCTCGCCCGGCAAGGCCATGAGGTTTTTATCCCCGTGCGCAACGGCGAAGACGCCATCGGTCAATATCTGGGCCATGCCGTTTACGCGATAGGCATGACGGCTAATTTCCGTGGCAGGCCGTTCGAGACCGTGGACGCGCATGTCGGCTTGCTGGCGCATTTGTTGCGCAACACCCGGTTTGACTCCTGGCTGTACCTTTCCAGCACCCGCGTCTACGGCCGCGTCGGCGGCGGACAGCCGGTTCGGGAAGACACGCCCATCCCGGTCACGCCCGACGCCGACAGCCTCTACGACATCAGCAAGCTGATGGGCGAGGCGCTGTGCCTGGCGCAGCCGTCCCCGCAGGTGCGCGTCGCCCGGCTCGCCAATGTCTACGGCCCCGGCCAAAGCCGGCACACGTTTCTCGCCGCCGTCATCGCAGAACTCAGCGCCGCCGGCCACGTGGAGATCATGGAGTCGCCGGTGTCCGCGAAGGACTATGTCGCCTTGTCCGACGTCATCGCGCTGGCGGAGAAAATCGCCTTGTCCGGGCGCGAACGGGTCTACAACGTCGCCAGCGGCGCCCGTGTGACCCATGCCGAACTGGCCGCCAAACTGTCCGCCCTGACCGGGGGCGGCATCCGCTTCGCAGGGGACGCCCCCACCCGGATCTTCCCTGAAATCGACATCGGGCGCATCGCCTCCGAGTTTGGACACATTCCGGCCCAGCTGCTGGACAACTTGGGGGATCTCCTGCCCGCTTCCCGCATCAACCCAACCTAGGAACACTGTTTTATGAACACCACCGTGACCGATCCCATCGCCGCCTTCGAGGCGGAGAAAGCGCAAAGCGTCGCCACCTATGCCGCCGACACGGCCTGGCAAGAGCTTTCTTCGCAATGGCTGCTGCGCGCCTTCGAGCAACGCTACATGTACAACTTCTCCTGGCTGGGCCGGCCGATCATCCAGACCCCCATCGACATCGCGGCGGTGCAGGAGCTGATTTGGACGGTCAAGCCCGACCTGGTCATCGAGACCGGCATCGCCCATGGCGGCTCGCTCATCATGAGCGCCTCGATGCTCGCCCTGCTGGACTACTGCGAAGCCGTCGAGGTCGGCGCGGCGCTAGACCCGCGCGCCTCGCGCCGCCGGGTGCTGGGCGTCGATATCGACATCCGCGCCCACAACCGCGAAGCCATCGAGGCACATCCGCTGGCACACTTGATCGGCATGATCCAAGGCTCCTCGATTGCGGAGGAAACCATCGCGCAAGTGCGCGACATCGCCAAAGGCTACTCGCGCGTGCTGGTCTTCCTGGACTCCAACCACACCCACGCGCACGTGTTGGCCGAACTTGAAGCCTATGCGCCACTGACCAGCGCGGGCAGCTATTGCGTAGTTTTCGACACCATCGTCGAGGACCTGCCAGAAGGCACCTTCCCCGACCGCCCCTGGAGCATCGGCGACAACCCCAAGACCGCCGTGTGGGAATACCAGCGCCTGCTGCGGGAAGAAGGCCGCAGCGCGGCGGATGGGGACGCCCTGCGCCTGGAGATCGACAAGCCGTTTGAGGACAAGCTGCTGATCACTGTGGCGCCGGACGGATATTTGAAGCGGGTGTAAGCGGGGGACAAAATTCCCAGACCGGAAACGCCTGGTTTCCAGCCCGGCGTGCGACAAGGCGCAGGCGCGGCGCCGCGATTGAAGGCCGTTTGCCTGCGCGTTGTTGATGGTTGACGTCGCCCGCTGCGCAAGCTAAGAAGCCGAATATGACACCGATCAGAACCCTCCATCATCTGTCCTGCACCGGCGGGACGCTTATCACCAAATGCCTCGCCGCCATGCCGAATGTCATGGTGCTGAACGAGGTTGATCCACTGAGCACGATGGCGCAGGTCGAGGGGCAACCCGCCTTTACGCCCACCGACATCATTTCGTTAGTCCGGCAGGGAGACCCAAGCGTGTCTGACACGCTACTGGCGCGGCTTTTTTTGCAGAGCCTGGCCCACTTGCAGTCCGAGCTACAGGAGACTGGCAAACAGCTTCTATTGCGCGACCACAGCCACAGCCACTTTCTCACGCGGGACAGGATACCTGACCGGCCAACGGTGCGCGCCATCGTGTCCAGCCGCTTTCCAACCGCCTCAATTGTCACCATCCGCGATCCCGTCGATAGTTTTTTGTCGCTGCGCCAGCTTGCCTTTGGCTGGAACCCCATTATACCGGCCACTTTTGACGAGTACTGCCGCCGATACCTTGCTTTCTTGGACGCTTACGAAGGCGTACCGGTGTTCAAGTACGAGGACTTTGTGCGTGCGCCGTTGCCGGTGATGAAACGCATGTGTGAAGTGTTGGATCTCGCGTTTTCAGAGGACTTTATCGACACATTCAGTGGTTTCCAGTTTTCCGGCGACAGCGGCAGGAAGGGCGACGCGATCACGCCGCGCGAGCGCCGGGAAGCCGACGCCGAACTCATCCAAGCCGCCGCCCGCTCCGGCCATTACCAAACCTTGATCCGCCGCCTAGGCTACCCCGCTTTTTCCAGCCCCGCCCCGCCACCGCCTATGAAACCAACAAACAAGCCAAAACCCACCAAAAGAGATGTCTTGCAGCGCATCAAAGAATTTCAGATACCGGCGCATGAGATTGTTGACGTGGGTGTCCGTGAGCGTACTTGGGAACTGTTGTCGGAGTTTCCCGGCGCACGCCACCATCTGTTCGAGCCGGCCAATATCTTTTTTGGCGATATCCACAACAACTATTCTGGAGTGGAGTATATCCTCTATCCGTTGGCGCTGGGCAGCGAAAATCGGGAAATGCACTTTGTGGTGTCTTCCCTGCACAACGATGGCGTAGCGACGCACGGCCGGATCAGCGAGGAGCCGGTCGAAGTGGACGGCAAGACCATTGTCGGCTGTTCGCCCCTGCAGGTGCGGCGCTTTGAAGACATGGACGTGGACGTCGCCAAAGATTTCCTGCTTAAAGTCGATGTGGACGGCAGCGACCTGGAAGTGCTGAAAGGGTTTGGCGGGAAGATTTCCTGGGCCAGCGTCATCATTGTTGAGGTGACGTTCATGACGATAGTTGAGCGAATTGATTTTATATCAAAGTCTGGATTTGAATTATTTGACATTGTTGACCTTGTATATTACGGGGCAGGGATTTATCAGTTTGATGCAGTTTTTGTGAGAAAAGACTTGATCAACAATAAAGTTAGGCCGTCAATTATGGAGTTCGACAGTAGGCTTTGGCATGCCATTTGATGTAATCAGCGATATTCCGATATATTTGCAGTGGTTTCCATTCAAAATAAATACTTCATACAATTCATCAGATACAGCGGTTTCATATCTATAAAGTTATTGACAGATTCCAGTCAAAAAAACGCAATACATTAGACATTATCAGAAACCAGTTTTCAGGGTATGCGCTTGAAAAAACCCCGTCAATAACAAAAATTATTTTAATATCAATCACTTGCAATGGCAAAGAATAGTGGCGGCTAGCGCTGCCAGAAACCAGTTTATGATAATGTCTATTGATTCTTTTTATGAAACATACGCAAGCCAAGGTACTTGTTGTAACTATTTAGATACGAAAACGCTGTAATTGAATTTAATTTGAAAGCAATAACTTATGACTTTATCGAGATGCGAATCTCAGCAATTTGCTAGGCCAAAAAACGCTGCATGCCAATCGCTATAAGTGCTTGTAAAAATTAAATATTACTACAGAATAATAATATATTTGGAATTTTTTACAAAAATATAGCTATTCAAGCAATTGTTTTATAATTATTTTTTCGGCAGCAAAAGCCTTTAATTACTTAGGTGCTACATTAGACATTATCATAAACTGGTTTCTGGCAGCGTTAGCCGCCACTATTCTTTTGCTATTGCAAGTGATTGATATTAAAATAATTTTTGTTATTGACGGGTTTTTTCAAGCGCATACCCTGAAAACTGGTTTCTGATAATGTCTATTTTGTCGAATAGAATATTTTGTGTGCATAG
>JBJSYU010000237.1:0-6994 GCA_046089945.1 Candidatus Methylumidiphilus sp. | reverse complement strand
CAAAACACCCAGACCCGCGCCACGCTGAACAGCCTGCACTTCCTCAACGCCCAGCAAGGCTGGGTGGCCGGCAACAGCGGCACCTTGCTGTCCACCAGCGACGGCGGCAAGACTTGGCTCACTTGGCTGATGCAAATCGACAACAAAACCGGGGATTTGGCGGGTGTACAGTTCAGCGACAATCTGCATGGCTGGGTGGTGGGCTGGGACGGCCTAATCTTTGCGACCACCGACGGCGGCAAAACCTGGGGCAGGCAAAACAGCAACACTGGGCAAAGCCTGAACAGTGTGCGCTTCGCCGACTCCCGCCATGGCTGGGTGGTCGGCTTGAACGGCGCCATTGTCGCCACCGAGGATGGCGGCAAAACCTGGGTGGCGCAGTCGCGGGGGCAGGACACCCGGTTCGGCCTCACGCAATTCGTCGATGAACAGCATGGCTGGGCCATCGGCCCCTACAACACCTTTTTCGCCAGCCAAGACGGCGGTCAAAGCTGGCGCAACCTGGGCCAGTCCCCGCTGCCCATTTATGGCATGCATTTCCTGGGCAGCACACAAGGCTGGATCATCGGAGAAAACGGCGGCATTCTGAACACCCGCGACAGTGGCGCGTCCTGGCAAGTGCAGCCATCCAACACCGCCTCGGGGCTGCTCGGCCTCTATTTCAAGGATTTCCGGACAGGCTGGATTGTCGGCAAAGCCGGCACCATCCTGGCCACCTCCGACGGCGGCGGCACCTGGCAGGCCCAGTCGGCGCAAACCAGCCAAAACCTCAAGGCGGCTTATTTTGCGGACGCCCAGCATGGCTGGGCCGTGGGCGCGGCAAGCACCATCGTCGCCACCCAAGATGGCGGCGCCCGCTGGGAAACCCAAATGCAGCAGACTAGGCTGACGCAAACGGCGCTGGCCGACGTCTATTTTGCCGACTCCCTGACCGGCTGGGCCGTCGGCGAGTCAGGCAAAATTCTCGCCACCCAAAACGGCGGGCGGAGTTGGCTGAGCCAAACCAGCGGAACGACCGCAAATCTGCACAATATCTACTTTAAAGATGCCAAAACCTGCTGGATCACCGGCACCCAGGGCACGCTGCTGGCCACCCGCGACGGTGGCCAGCACTGGCAGGCGCTGGCCAGCGGAACCCAGGAAAACCTGTTTGGTATCGGCTTTGCCGACGGGCGGGACACCGCCTGGATAGCCACGGAAAGCGGCTACCCGCTGTTGAGCCACGACGGCGGCGAATCGTGGCTACCGCCGCGCTATGCGTCCGCCCCCGCGCCCTGGTACCACCTGGCATGGCCGCTGCACGTGCTGGCGCTGCTCGCCGGGCTGGGCTGGCGCGGCAAACCCGCCGCCGCCAACGACGGCGACACCATCCCGTCCGACCTGCAAACGGTTCACAGGCTGTCGGCGCAAGACCGGCTGCGGGCCCTGTGTGGCGACTGGATCGACCGCATCCAAGAGATGCGCAGGCCACCCCCGCCCAGCAACGCGCTTGCCATGTTTCCAGACATGCATGCGATTTTTGCGCTGCCGGGCACCGGCAAGCTCTGGGCGGTGGGCGAAAAAGGCGCGATCCTCGGCAGCGACGACCACGGCCGGCATTGGCAGACGCAGCCGAGCGGCACACTGGAAAGGCTGCTGGGCGTCCATTTTGTGGACGCGCTGAACGGCTGGGCGGTGGGCGAGGAAGGCGTCATCCTGGCGACCCGCAATGGCGGCGAGCGCTGGCGGCCGCAGAACTCCGAAACCCGCAGGACGCTGACCAGCGTCTATTTTTCCGATGCCCGGCAAGGCTGCGCGGTGGGCTGGGCAGGCGGCGTCCTGCTGACCAGCGACGGCGGCGAACACTGGCGCATCATCAACTTGGCCGACATGACCTTGAACAGTGTGCAGTTCATTGACTGTATGCGCGGTTGGGCGGCGGGCCTGCACGGCACACTCTATGCCACGGCGGACGGCGGGCTGAGCTGGCAGCGCCAGTCGGCGCCGCCGTCGGCGATGCTGACTTCGGTGCATTTTGCCGACGCCGAACACGGCTGGGCCGTGGGCCTATACGGGGCGATCATTGCCAGCCGCGACGGCGGGCGGACTTGGCTACCGCAGGCCAGCCCCGTGCGCGAGGACTTGGCCTGCGTGTGCTTTATGGACGCACGAACCGGCTGGATTGTCGGTCGCGACGGCGCCATCCTAAACACCCGCGACGGCGGCGAATCTTGGCGCAAGCAAGACTGCCCATCGCGGGCGGCGCTGGAAAGCGCCAGTTTCAGCGACAGTCAAAACGGCTGGGTCGTGGGTGAGAAAGGCACGATCTTGCGCACCCGGGACGGTGGCTTGAGCTGGCAGACGCAAAGCAGCAAACCCAAAGAACGGATCAGCGGCATGAACTTCGTGGACGCCAAGACCGGCTGGCTGGTCGGCGAGAATGGCACCCTTCTCGCCACGGCGGATGGCGGCGCCACGTGGCGGGCGCAGGGGGCCGGGATCACCGCCAGCCTGGAAAGCGTCCGCTTCATCGACCACGGCCATGGCTGGGTGGTCGGCATGTACGGGGCAATCTACTCGACCCATGACGCAGGGCAGACTTGGCATGGCGGGATCAGTCACACCACGCGGAACCTGTCCTGCGTGTTTTTCGCCAACGGCGACAGGGGTTGGGCGGTGGGGGACAGAGGGGAAATCCTGGCTACCCAAGACGGCGGGCGCAGCTGGGCGTCCAGCCCAAGCAAGACCGGCCACGCCCTCGCCAGCGTCAGTTTCGCAGATCCGGAAAATGGCTGGGCTGTGGGTGAAAAAGGCACCTTGCTCGCCACCCGTGACGGCGGCAAAAGCTGGCAGGCGCAACAGGAGAAATCGCTAAGGCGCCTGCGCTGCGTCTATGTTGACGGCGCCGGGCAGGGCTGGGCAGTCGGTGAGCAAGGCATGGCCCTGCGCACCTCCGGCACCGCGCAGGCATGGCTACCTGTCGCAGTTGACAGCATGGAGTCACTGGCCTGTGTCACGTTCCTGGACGCCAAAAACGGCTGGATCGTCGGCGATGGTGGCTTGATCCTCGCCACCACGGACGGCGGCCAAAGCTGGCGCCGCCAGCCCAGCGGTTGCCAAGAGAGCCTCTATTGCATCCAATTCATCAACGCCCAAACCGGCTGGGCGGCGGGGGCAAACGCCACCTTGCTGGCCACCCGCGACGGCGGCGAAACGTGGCGGCGCATTGATCTGGACTTGACCAGCCTAAAGGCGCTGAACCGCCAGAGCGCGTTCACCACCCCAGGCTATGCCAACAACCATCCCATCGGGGGCGCCAACTAATCCTTAGTCCGCGCGGGTTGCGCGCCCCTAAGCGAGGGCGGTCAGGGAGTCGGCGCGGCGCTAGGCTGGGATGCGGACAGTTCGTCGGGCGCCAGCCCCGCCAGCGGCGCCTTGGCGCCGTCCGGCAAAGCGGATTTTGGCGCCGCCACCGGCGCCGCCTTGGTCGGCGGCGGCGCCTTGCCGTCGTTGTTGCCTGCCTGCATCGGCGCCGGCGCCTTGGCCATGACCGTCACCGGCACGCCCAACGCGGCCCAATGGTACAGCCAGCCGGCATCCTCCGGGGCGTTGGGCCAGCGGCGGTTGTGGTCTTTAGTGGACAGATTGACACAGCCGTGGCTGGCCGGGTGGCCGAAGCCGTTATGCCAGAAGGCGCCATGGAAGGCGTAATCCTTATGGAAAAACTGCGTGTACGGCACATTGTCCACTTGGTAATAGCCGCGCTGCCCCGGCCCCACGTCACTGCGCATGGTCTTGTGCGGGTAGCGGTCGTAGATGTAGAAGTTGCCCGTGACCGTCGGTGTCTTCGCCTTGCCGGTGCTGACCTTAATCGTGCGCACCACCTGCCCGTTCTCCACCACTTCCAAGCGCTGCGCGTCCAGATACACAAACAAATGGCGGTCGGCGCCGATGGTAAAGCGCGTGGCCCAAGGCTTTTCCAGTGTGCCGCCACGCTCGCTGCGCAAGGACTGCGGCTCGATGGACACCTCTATCGTGCTGGAGGCCGGCCAGCCCGGCTGCGGCGTGAACTTCATTTTCTTAGGGCCTTGCCACTCCCACTTGCCCGCCACCGCGACGCCCTCGACCGTGTGGATCTTGACATTGCGCCCGGCATTTGGCCGGTCGGCCAAGTTTTCGCTGAACGTCAGCATCAGCGGCAAAGCCGTGCCCAAGTTGCTTTGGCCCTTGACGTTGGTGGACTCGACGGCCAACGGCGGCGCTGTCGTCAACTCTAGCGCCAGCGGCGGCAATGGCACGCCGGTCGCGGTTTTCCACTCCAACTGCACTGGATACGTCTTGTCCTGGGCGTAACCGCTGGCAACCAGACGCACAATCCGCCGGGTCTCGTCCGTCTCGGCCTTAAGCGTCAAATCGCCCTTCGCCGCCACTTCGCCCACCGGCTGGTCAAAGCGCAGGCTCACCGCACCGTCCGTCCCCAGCATCCGCACGGGCGTCCCGTCGAGCTTAGGCAGGGACACGGTCGTAAAGCTGATTTGGCGGGTTTCGCGCTGTTGCAGCCAAGCGCGCTCCGCTGTCACCTTCAACGTGTGGCGGGCGCCGAAAGCCATCGGTGCCGACAACGTGACTTTGGCGTCGCCGCCGCCCTCGGCCAAGACCTTGCCAGTGTCGTCGAGCAACTCGGCCTTGAGCACTTGCGCCCCCATCCCCACCGCCTCCACGGTGAGGCTTGCCCTGGGGTCCACATCGGTCTTGCCGTCCAAGGCGGGCAGGTTGATCCCCAGCGGCAACAGTTGCCCGCCGTCCAAGGCCATGGCGGGCTGGCACAGTACCGCCGCCAAGGCCAGCCAAGGCAACAGCCATCTCATCGCGGCCATAGGATTTGCAATTTTCATCAAGGTTTACCTCTCGCCCTAGCCGGGCGTAACTAAAATATTCCAGCGGGGCCGAAACCTGCCGCCAAAGTTGGACTGTATGGCTCTCGGCTTAAAGGCCGGCTTGGCGCTGTTGGCCCAAGCGGGCGGTCCACGGGTGACGCCTGCGCCATCGCCCTAAGACAGCGCCTAGGGCCATTCTACTACAATGTTTTTCCGCGTAAAAAACTTGGCCTTCCAACGGCTGGAATTATCCCTAGGCGCGATGTATTGTTTACGCGCGCCGACTCGGCTAGCCGCTTATCAAGGCCCAACCCGGCGGCGCGGCAACCCACACATCCTAACGCCCATGAAAAATTTAAAGTTTGCCGGCTGGCTGGCCTTTGCGCTGTTCGTGGCGTGGTACGCCTTTGGCCGGACACACCCCAAACCGCAAGACGACTGCCAGAACTATGACAGCCTAGGCCGAGGGATAGGCTGCGAAGGGCCGGATCTGGCGGACATGTGAAGGCGATGCCGTACATCAACCCCCTTAACTGACAAGTTCCACCAAACCCCATGAAACCGACGCGAAACGCCCTGCCCGTCCTAGTCCTCGCGCTGCTTGTCGCCGCATGCGCCGGCCACAAGCCCGACGACGCCAACCAAGCCGCCCTCGCCAAACCCAGCGCCAAGCCCCGCATGAACGCCTACCGCCCCCTCAAACTGCCCGGCCAATGGACAGTGGAAGACGTGCTGGCCGACTTCGGCGGCTACTCCGTCGCCAAGCTCCAGCCCTATTTCGCCAAAGCGAAAGTCCCCTACCCGCCGCAAGCCGTCGTGCTGTTGGCCCTGAAAGAAGAAAGGCGGCTGGAACTATGGGCGCGCGGCGACGGCGAATTCCGCCTGATCCGCGACTACGACATCCAAGCCGCCAGCGGCCGGGCCGGCCCGAAGCTGCGCCAAGGCGACAAGCAAGTGCCGGAAAGCGTCTACCGCATCGTCGGCCTGAACCCCAACAGCCACTACCACCTGTCGATGAAGCTGGACTACCCCAACGCCTTCGACCTCTACCACGCCGACCTGGAAGGCCGCTACAACCCCGGCTCCGACATCTTCATCCACGGCAAAGCCGCCTCCATCGGCTGCCTCGCCATGGGCGATGAAAACATCGAGGAATTGTTCGTGCTGACCGCGCAGACCGGCAAGGAAAACGTCAAAGTGGTGATTGCCCCGCACGACCCGCGCCAACAGCCCCTAGACCCTTACGCCGACGGCCTGCCGCCTTGGGCCTCCGAGCTGTACTCGACCATCACCGAAGAAATCCAAGCCCTGTCGCCGGTCAGCGTGTCAACCAGCGGGCGTTGACCCATATGAAACACGGCGGGGCCGCAAGCGGCCCCGTCGCAACACCATCAGGCAATGGCAACCGCGCCGCCGCCCCTAAACCTCAAATCAAAACGCCGCCCCGCCCAGCTTTGCGCCGGTCTTGCTGTCGCGGATTTCCGCGTAAGCCGCGCCGGTCGAACGAAGCACTCCCTCAACCAAGATTTCGTCACTGCCATTGGCGTTCAAATCGCCTAGGGTGTTGATTGCCTTGGGATCATAGAGGTTGGAGAGGAACGCCATGGTTTTCACCGTCGCCAGCGTCGTGGCATCTTTAAACCAAACCGTAGGCTGCAAGGTCGTGGGGTCGCGGTACAACACGCCGATTTCAGGCACCGTGTTGCCGCTCAAATCCCGCACCACGGCCAACCCCTGCGGCGGCTGCTCGCTTTTCAGAAAGGTCAAAGTCCGCAACAAACTGCCTGTCACCATGTCCCTCACCCTGACCGTGTGGTAGCCGGTGGCGAAATCCAAATACAGCGCGGCGATTTCCGGCTTGCCGCTGGCGTTCAGATCCGGCACCGCCGCCGTGGCGACATGGTTGTTGGTTTCCCATTCGCAGATGAAGCCAACTGAAGAACTTTGATTGCCATCATCGACTTCCCATTTGCCATAGGTCGAGCTGGACGAACTACTGATCCTCATAAAGTGATAGTAGGGGCTTGGGTGACCAGAATCCCAGCGGGCATAGTCAAAGGGTTCGCCGGTCACCCAGCGCCAAGAGCCATTCACCACTTGGGAGGTGGGTTTAATTGATTTTTAATAGTATAATTGTT
>JBJSYU010000236.1:0-14045 GCA_046089945.1 Candidatus Methylumidiphilus sp. | reverse complement strand
CCCCGGCGCTGGGCGGCGGCAGCATGACCGCCTTGCCCATCGTCGAAACCCAGCAGGGCGACATCGCCAGCTACATCCCGACCAACCTGATATCGATCACCGACGGTCAGATTTATTTGGACGCCGACTTGTTCGCCGGCGGTTTCCGCCCGGCCATCGACATCGCCCGCTCGGTGTCGCGCATCGGCGGCCGCGCCCAGCATCCGGCGATCAAGGCCGAGGCCGGGCGCATGAAGCTGGATTATCTGCAATTCATGGAACTGGAAATCTTCACCCGCTTCGGCGCCAAGCTCGACGCGGCGATGGAAAAGCCGTTGCGCCGGGGGCGGCTGCTGCGCGAAATCCTCAAGCAAGACCGCCTCGCCCCGGTCAGCGCGGCGCAGCAAATGGCGTGGCTGGTGGCGTTCAACGACGGGCTGTTGGATGCCGTCGCGCCGGAGCAGGTGGGCGCGGCTTTGCA
This sequence comes from Candidatus Methylumidiphilus sp., assembly GCA_046089945.1. Lineage (GTDB taxonomy): Bacteria > Pseudomonadota > Gammaproteobacteria > Methylococcales > Methylococcaceae > Methylumidiphilus. The sequence continues at coordinate 13,585 of JBJSYU010000236.1, read as the reverse complement.
AAGCCTGTGGCTGGGGATTGCCGGTTTGAGTTTGGAGGACAGCCGCGAGGCGTGGCGGCAGGCGGTGGCGGCGGCGCTGCCGGCCGTCCCGGCGACATGAGCCGCCGCCACGAACTCGAACAGCGCTTGCGCAAGCTCGGCGAAATCGGCGAGATCATGCGCACGATGAAAAACCTGGCGCTGATGGAAACGCGCAAGCTGGCCCGCTTCATCGATGTGCAAGACGAGTCGGTGCGCTTGATCGAAGCGGCGGCGGCGGATTTCCTGCATTGTTTCCCGCGTCCCGCCGAGCCTGCGGATGGGGCGGCGGCGCTGCTGCTAATTGGCGCTGAACGGGGATTTTGCGGGGATTTCAACGACGCTGTGCTGCGGGCTTTGGATGGCAGCGATGAGGCCGGGCCGATTTTGGCGGTGGGCGGCAAACTGTGCGCGCGGCTGGCGCAGCATCCCCGGCTGGCCGCGCAACTGGACGGGCCGACTGTCGCCGAAGATGTGCCGAAGACGCTGAACCGGCTGCTGGCAGAAATCGGCCGGCTGCGGCAGGCCCACGCCGGACTGACCGTGCTGCACCATCGCAGCGGCACAGAAGGCGTCTGCCGCAAGCCGCTGCTGCCGCCGTTCGGCGCGGTGGCGGCACCCAGCCCGCCGCCCTCGCATCCGCCGCTGCTCAACCTGCCGCCCAAACAGTTTTACGCCGGACTGCTGCGGCATTACCTGTTTGCCGCGCTGCACGAGTTGTTTTACACCTCGCTGATGGCCGAAAACCAGCGCCGCGTCCAACACCTCGAAGGCGCGGTGCAACGGCTGGAGGAAAAGACCGAAACCCTGGCCCGGCAATCGCACACCCTGCGCCAAGAAGAAATCACCGAAGAAATTGAAGTCATCTTGCTCAGCGTCGAAGTGCCGTAGCCGGAACAAGTTCCCTCGCTCCTTGGGGAGAGGGTTAGGGTGAGGGGTATACAAATTAGGAATTGCAAGACCCTCACCCCAGCCCTCCCCCTGCGAGGGGGAGGGAGCAACGGCTTAAATTTTAAGGCTTACGCCAACTCAAACGCCGCGTCCAACACCGCCAACCCCTGGTAACGCTCCATGGCCCCCTGCGTCACAGACAAGTCCGCCACCCGCCCGCGATAGGCCAACCACTGCCCGTCGGCGAGGAAACCGGCGGCGATCTGATAAACCCCCGGCGTCAGCCCGCAAAACGGAATATGCACGCGCAGCGTCCCCCGCCCCGCCGCCAACCGAAAGCGCGTGTCGCTTAAACTGGAATCGACCGACGCCACCAGCACCTCGGCCGCATTCCAAAACTGCACCAGCAAAGTCGCCGACGCCACCGCCGCCGACGCCTGATACGCCAAGGCCAAATCCAAACCCGCGCCCACCTCAACCGTCAATATCCCCCCAACCGGCCCCGCCAACGCCAGCACCCCGGCGCAGTCCGCAGGCTTAGGCAAGGCCGCGCCCAAAGGCCGCAACTGCCGGTTCAAATAGCCGACCGACTCGTAATACTTATAAAACAGTGCATCCGGTTCGCCCTGCGCCACCATCCGGCCGTTGAACAGCAACAGGCAACGGTCGGCGACATGGCGCACATTCATCTCCGAATGCGACACGAACACAATGCCCGCCCCCTCGCGCTTAAGCTGATTCAGCCGCTCCAAGGCCCGGATCTGGAATGCGATATCGCCGACCGCCAGCACCTCATCCACCAGCAAAATATCCGCCGGCACACCGGTGGCGACGGCAAAGCCCAAGCGGGCGTACATGCCGTCGGAATAGGTCTTCACTGGCGCGTCGATGGCCGACTCCAGCCCGGCGAACGCGATAATCTCATCCAGCTTGGCGTCAGTCTCCTGCTTGCGCAGCCCCATCTGCTGGCACAACAGATAAATGTTCTCGCGCCCGCTCAGCAACGGCTGCAAGCCAAGCCCTAAGCGAATCAGCGACTGCACCGAACCCAAAGTCATCACCCGGCCGCTGTCCGGCCGCCATTCGCGGTGCAGCAGCCGCAGCAGCGTCGTCTTCCCCGCCCCGTTCGGCCCAATCACGCCCAAGCACTCGCCGCGCCGCACGATGAACGACACCTCGCGCAAGGCCCAAAACTCGTCCTTGCCCAAGCTTTCCGGGCCGGACAAACGCAACAACCTGCGGGCGGCGCCGCGCAGGCTGGACAAAAACGTGCGGTGGAATTTTTTGCCGAGGCGGTCGGCGAGGATCAACTCATTTGCCATCGGGCGCGGCAAGGCGAACCGCCACGACCGGCCATACGCGCCGCAGCAGGCCCGCTCCATACCACAGCGCAAACATCGCCATGCCATAGATGACCGGCCGCATCGGAATCGAATAGCGCGCCTCAGGCTTTAATATGCAATGCACCAATACGAAATAAACGAATAAGGCCGACAAGCTCCGCGCCATGAAACGTTGGCTATCGCTCATCCCCACCCAAGACCTAGGCAACCACGCGGCAAGGCTACCCAAGATTGCCAACAGCACTAAATCCTCGTGCAGATAGCGCATGAACGCATGCGTGACTTTGAACAAAGTAAACTCGGTATAGGGCGTGCGGATTATTGGATAAATAAACACATCCCCTGAGCCTTCAAACAAGTCCCAATTCAGTAGCAAAAAGGGTTTTCCCACAAAATACCAAGCAATATATTCCACAGGATCTTTCTGAAAATAATGGCGCATTTCAGCCCAAACGGCACCAAATGAAGCAGAGATTTCTGCGACACGCGGATCGAAACGGTAGGAATATGCAAAAGTTTCTGGACGGTTGTCATACATCAAGCCAGGATAATGCCCTTGATAAAATGCGCTAAGCATCATGCCATTATCCGAGACAATCCCTAGCGTAAGCAAATTTCGCCCGATCCAACACAGCACCGGCAATGCCATGCCGACAGCAAGCGCCAAAGCGCTCCACCTGACACGGGCGAGGGGAAAATGCAACAACATTAGCGGGATCAATAAAACAAAAAAATACTGCGTCCATGGGCGGGTCAACGAGGCAAAAGCCAGCAGTGCGCCCGTGCCCAGCAAAAGCCAAGGCGATGAATTCGGCTTCCATTGGGACAAAGTCCACAACGCCAGCATCAACAAAAAGCAAAACAAGCTCTCGCTTAAAATAAACACATTGGTAAAGACCAAATGGGGGCTAATCGCGGTCAGCAGTGCCGCCACTAAAGCCAAGGGAGGGCCTAGGAAGCCCGCAAAGCTTGCATACGCCAGCAAGATGACCAAGGTGCTCAATAAAGCTTGGATAAGCTCAATCGTGTATAGCATTTTGTCAGTAACGCTGTCTCCAATAAACAAACGCAGAAACAGAGGATACCCTGGTGGGCGAAACGCATCCGGGATTGGCTTAGCAACTTTTCCTTGTATGGCATCTTCTGAGCGAGAATAAACATTGAACGCCTTCATGTTTATCGCATACACCAGATACCCCTTGGCATCAGCCCGGACAGGCGTGTCCACTTCGGCATAGCTGATAGTCTTCAAGCGCAACTGCAGTCCAAACAATGTAATCAGCGCCAAAATGACATAAACCCATTTTGTTGTATTCTGCCCCATATTCATCCCCATCATATTTGCATGGCACCACGATAAGCCCGCTCCATGTCGTCGGCAAGGCTTGACCAATCTCTGATCTCAATATTTGCATGCCTGGGGTCTGCAAGCTGGGCGGCGACACAGCTTGCCAGGCTGACTGCGTCATCGGGTTGGTAAAGGCTGAACGGCGCATGGCCCAGCATGTCGTCCATCGCCCCGACCCGCGCCACCGCCAGCGGCAGACCGCAGGCGGCCATCTCGTAGATTTTCTGCGGGAAGCTGGCGCGGCCATACGGCGTGTCGCGCAGATACACCACCCCCACGTCCAAGGCGTTGAACAACTCGGCGGTGCGGGCATGCGGCAGTTCGCCCAAATAATGCACATTCGGCCCGGCGGGCGGCGGGCAATCCGGCCCAATGCCGCCCGCCAGCACCAAATGCACATCCGGGTCTTGTTGGGACAGCGACGCAAACGCCTCATACAGCGGCACAATCCCCTTGTCCCTGTGCAGACCGCCCGCCGTGCCGATAAGCCGGGCGTCTGCGGGCAGGCCAAGGTTAGCGCGGCAGGCGGTGCGATCCATCGGTCGAAACACAGCGCGGTCGATGGTGCTGGGCAGGGCGATAACTTCGCCATCGGCGCGGCAATCTTCGCGCACGCGCCGCGCCAGCCATTCCGACACGCAACTCACCACCGCCGCCCGCCGCAACGCCCGCCGGTATAACAGGCGCAAGCCCGGAATCTTCGCCAAGCCAAAGGTCTCAAAATCGTCGTACAAATCCACCGCCAACGGCACGCCCAGCCGCCGCGCCAGCCACTCGCCCAACACCACATGCGGACAATCCGACGCCGCCACCACAATATCCGGTGCGAACGCCCGCAATGCCGCCTCGGCCCGCCGGGGATAAGCGAGAATCCCAGCCATTCCCTGCGGCGCAAACCCCAGCCAGCGCAAACGCCCCGGCGCGGCTTCGTGCAACTCGTCACGCTCGGACGTAGGCCGATAACTCAAGCACAAACCCAGCACATCATGCCCACGCAAAGCCAATTGCCGCGGTTGCTCATACAAACGCGCATAGCGGTCGATGATGACATCTTTGCGCATATACTGGCGCTTGCAAACATAAGCGATGCGCATGCTGACAACCTCCTAATCGAATTTGCCAAGCAAATTGTCCGCCACCTTCAACGCAGCGCCTACGACTTGATCCATATTGTAATAACGGTATTGCGCCAGCCTGCCGACAAACGTGACGCCTTGCTCAAGCGCGGCCAATGCCTGATAGCGCTTAAACAAAGCTTCGTTTTCGGGCCTAGGCACCGGATAATAAGGTTCGCCCTCCGCCTGCGGATATTCGCGCACGATGGATGTGCCGGGATGCACCTGTCCGGTCAAATGCTTAAACTCGGTGATTCGGGTATAGTCGTAATCATTTGGATAATTCACCGTACCCACCGGCTGGAATTGCTGGCAAGCCGACAAATGCTCATGCTCAAACCGCAATGATCGGTACGGCAAGCGTCCAAAACAATAGTGGAAATACGCATCGATGGGGCCGGTGTACACCACCTGTTTAGCGCCAAACCAATCCGCGCCTTGGCCCTCAAAATTAACCCGCAGTTCGATGCGAATATTGGGATGATCCAGCATCTTCCTAAACATCGCCGTGTAGCCATCCTTAGGCATGGCTTGAAATGTATCTGTAAAATAACGGTCGTCGTCATTCGTCCGTGTGGGTATCCGCGCCGCCACCCCCGCGCTCAATTGCGACGGCTCCAAGCCCCATTGCTTGCGCGTGTAACCCCGGAAAAACTTCTCATACAAATCCCGCCCAACGGCGTTCAACACCACGTCCTCGCTAGTGCGAATAGCCTCACGCGGCTCGCGCACTTTCTCGAAATAAGCCCTAACGCCGTTTTCATCTAAATTCAAGCCATATAGCTGATTGACCGTCGTGCGGTTAATCGGTATTGGCAGCAATTGCCCATCCACCTGCGCCAACACGCGATGTTCATAAGGCCGCCATGAGGTGAACTGCGACAGATAATCCGCGATGCGTTCGGCGTTGGTGTGGAAAATGTGCGGGCCGTAGCGGTGGACAGAGATGCCCTGTGCGTCGAACTCATCATAGGCGTTGCCGCCAATATGATTGCGTTGATCGAACAACAAAATCTTACAACCTGCATAAGCAAGGCGCTCCGCAATGACACTGCCAGCAAAGCCTGCGCCTATAATCAGAAAATCCATATTGCCACTCATAGAGATATTCCCCAGAGCGCATGTCGCCTTCCCTTGAGGCCAAGCAAGCCATCAATAAAACCCGCCATGAACGCCCATAGCTGCATGGCGCGACAGGGTTCGCGCAACAATGTTGCACACAAACGCAGTAATAAGCTTGGTATTGTTTGAGTTAACAAATATCTACCATAATGCCTTTTTGCAATCAGCAGGCGATTGCGAGTGTCATAATAGCGTTTCCATGGAGGAAGCCGTAAACATACTAACCTACGACCAGGTAGGCTGAGGAAATACCGCTCTGATTTAGGATGGTTAATTCGACTTGTGCCGACGATAATTATCTCGGCACCTACCTGAGCAGCCCGCATACAATATTCGGCATCATCACCGGCGATGAAAAAGCCTGCGTCGGGCAAGCCGATTTTCTCCACCAAGCATCGATGGATCATAAAACCGAGAAAAGGCAGTGAAACCACTTGCGCACAATTCGGCACATCTCCACTCAGTTCAACAACTCGTTTGACACCATCAACTGTTATGCTAGTGCTCCACGCTGTTTCAGCGCCACTAACAGCAAGCGATCCATAGATATTCCCTGTTTCACTTGCCACCTCCATAAGCCGCTCCAATGCATCTGCTTCAGGCTCGGCATCATCATCCATCATCCATATCCATTCAGCCCCTCTGTCTAAGGCCAGTTGCATGCCTATAGCAAATCCGCCGGCTCCCCCTAAATTCTCGCTTGCCAAATAGTAAAATAAACGTGAATCACTTAATAGACCGCTAGAGCGCATCCATTCATCAGTATCATCCGTAGAAGCGTTATTAATGACAACGATACGTTGTAAAGCATTAGTCTGAAGTTGCAAAGCGCATATACATTTTTCCAGCAAGTCGCGCCTGTTGAATGTGACCACAACAGCAAAAACTTTTGTATCGACACTGACATCCGCGCACATGTCACAATCTCCGCACAGGATTCCAACCAAAAACTAACGCTTGTAACCATTTTGCGCAGAAAATTAGCCAACGCGCAGGCAGCAGAAGCCATTCCATCAGCAAAGGATTAAGTGAAGCAAAGCCTGGAAGCGTAAACAAAAAAGTCTGAGGATACAGATTAGGGCCAAGCTTTGGCAGTTTCTTTGCCACACTGTGCCAATGCAGGGGGTTAAAATAAAAACCGCGATGTACACAAAGCCAAAGCCCCTCGGCGGCAGCAATTTTGCGTTCATCATTTAGCCGTCCTTGCTGCTCTAAGATGGCAACAGTATTCAGAATAGATTCTGCTGTTATATAGCTTGGCTCATGCGCGGGACAAGCGTAAGACAAACGGGGGCCTCTGTGTTGATACCAAACCCCAACAATATCCTCCGATTTGAGCCATTTAACATCTTTCTGGCAGGCAACGCTATGTAACCAAGCATTATCCTCACACACCAAATAGCGCTCATTCCATAGCACAGATAAAATTAGCTCACGCCTATACAAATGGGCAAGTGGCAATCCTAAGCAAAATGGGCCTAATTGACCGGCAACAAAGTCATTAGTCTTAGGCTGCTGCATCGTTTGGTAGACTTTCCCCCACTCATCCTCAATGCGAATGGCGTAAGAACTGGCGTCTGCTCCAGACGCGAACAGCTCATAGCACTGTCGAGACGCTACCTCAGGAATCAAGTAATCGTCATCATCAACGAAACGCACTAAAACTCCTTGAGCGTTAGCTAGGCCATGATTGCGTGCGGCATTGGCGCTCGCTTTGTCAACTGGAAAAATGTTCACATTTGGATAGTTGGCAATACCCGCAATTGCATCATGCCATCTCAATTCCGAACCATTCGGGACAACAACAATTTCTACCTCGCCAGATGCGAATCCAACCAAGGCGCTTTCGACTGCGCGTATCAGCAGAATTGGACGCAATCCAGCAGTTGGAATTATTACACTTATGGCGGGATTCATTGCAGCGTAATTCTCAAATCGTGCTCTAGCCAAGGTTATATTCTGCTATTTTAGTATTAACTTTTCGTATTGTGCAAATTGCCGTTCCAATGATAGGCTCTCAGCTTTTGCTCGGTTTATCTCCATGTATTTATTGTTTGGTTCATTTAACAAGCGCAAAATAGCATTTTTGCTGTTTTGGACGAAATTTTCGTCATGCTCTAGAATAACGCCATTAATACCATCCGCAAAAAATTCAGGAATGCCGCCAGTTCTTGGCACAACAGCAGGCTTCCCCATTGCCATAGCCTCAAGAATGCAAAGCCCAAAAGCCTCATATTTCGCGCAATGGAAGAGCAAATCAATTTCGCTTAATAACTGAGGAACGTCGTCTATTGCTCCTAACAAAAAAACAGTTGCTTGCAAATCCTCAAGTTGAATCATGCGTTCAATTTCTTCCTGCACAGGGCCGTTTCCTGCCATAAAAAAACGAACATCCTGAAATTCCCTCATAAGTTTAGCAACTTCGATGACGCATTCTGGGTTTTTTGCCGAGTCCATCCTTGATATGAATGCAACCACTTTGTCGCTTGCTTGAATATTCAGCTTCTCTCTATAAGTAGTTTTGAAGAACCTTTTAGGGTCAAATTGTTGGATATCCACTCCGTTATGAATGACTGTAATCTTGGCAGGTAGTACGCCCTTCAGTTCTGCCAGCATTTTGCAAGCAAATTCACACACACAGATATAAGAATTCCAAAAAAAATCATAGTGCGCAACATCATATGACCAGCCAGGATATACGTCATGAATTATGCAGTATCTTTTGCAAGCAGGGAATCTTGCTAACACAGGAATCAAACTATCTATATATACAATTGCGTGCGACATTATTACGCAATCATATTTTCTGGATTTTACAATATAGCGCAAAAAATAGGCTCTGTACGCTCTGTGGATGATGCTTGGAAAGTGCCATAGGTTGTCAGCCACATCTGCGTATAAATTGCACCATAAATGCAAACCATCTGGATTGTCAGTAATAACTGCAATATCAACAACATACTTTTTACGATCAAAGCACTTAGCTAAATCAAGAACAACTTTTTCTGCCCCGCCCATTGACATGTAAGGGGCAACAAACAGGATGCGGCTCTTGATTTCCTCATCCGCCATCAAAGCAGGAACTACCTCGCTACAAGCTTTTTTATATTTTTGATAGTGAAAAAAATACAATATAGGCATAAAGTGCAAAACTCGAATGCACTTTACGGCCTTCTTTAATAGCATCCTGCCTAGGCCCTTAAGTTTTGCTGTGGATATTAATTGCATGCTTGCCGCAGCCATGAATGATATATGCATTATAGCCAAAGGCAACCCTAATATTATAAGCCCAGAAAGTTGTGCCTTCTGATATCCTTAACTCGATACATCAAAAAATATCCTGATGAAATTACGGCATATAATGACAAATTTATGCATGATTATTTCATAACAAAGCCTTATAAAAAATCGCAAGGCTAAAAACGGTTGCGACAACAGCCTAATACCATCCTTGCAACCATATAACATTCCATAAGCTTTTACTCTCGCCACTCGCATACACTTAGGCTTCAATTTTGATAAGTCATCGAAAACCCCAAGATTGCTTGATAGTGGCAACACAAGCTTACACAAAGGATAACTTTTTGGTCTAATGTTTGTATTCAGCACGATTGCGATGTCGAATATACCCAAATCAAATAAGAGGCTATCAATTTCCGATGCATTTTGCAAAGCAATTATCAATATCCCATTTTTATAAATAATTTCATTAGCCTCATACTCACAAAATTTCACGGCTACAACATTGTTCCCAAAATGCTGAAGCCATGTTGCAAGCATAAAACTTTGCTGGCTTGTAATATAATTAGCAGCTATTGCGTTTTGATAATCTATCAATAATATGTTTTTGGAAGGACTCCAAGACTTGATCGTTTCCCGCCCTACTTGGCGCGATTCAAATCGTTCAAGCCATTGCTTTAATGCCAAGCGATTGCTCGCTTGCCCACGAAAAGCGTTGCTGCGATGGAAAGTCGCTTCGGCAGTATCCGCAGGCTCTATTGCGCTGATATGAGACGATAGCTCTAGTTTTAGAATAGCGTAAGCCACCTTCCAAATAAAAGAAAACTCTTGATATTGGTTTAAATATTTTGACTTCAAAATTCTGAGACGGATTGCCTCTCGACCGTTCTGCAAAATTGCTTGCGGGTTATCTTGCAATAGCTCCATAATGCGCAACATCAATAAGGGATGTGAACCCAGAGCATACACGAAAGCTCTCCTATCTTCCGCAACAGTCAAAGATTTATCTACGACGTCCAAAACATTTTTAGGATCACTCAAGTCAATAACTGGAAAAGCATCAGCTAGCGCATGGAGGTTAAGAAATTGAATTGCTGCTTTGGCTGAATCATAAAACATAGCCTGCGGAAAACATTGGCTATCTTGGTGGGCATGGATGCGAGTGATGCATGTGCGTATAGGAATGTAGGTGGCTGGATGTTCAGTCAACAAGCGTAGCCACATGTCGTAATCCTGACCGTAGCGTAATGCCTCGTTGAATATACCAACTTTCTCCCAAGCAACGCGACTAACACATATGCTGTTGCCAGCGATATAATTACTCCGCAGCATCTCGATGACTTGAAATTTTTTTTCCGGCAAAGGTCGCCAATGGTCAGAGTCAATCAGTTTTCCAGTTTTTTCATGTAACTCTCTAAAGTGAGTAAAAAAAAACGAACACTCTGGAGTTTTTTCAATCCACTCTAGGTGGGTTTGAAGCTTGTATGGCTCAAACAAATCATCGGAACTTAGCCAGCATACCCATTCCCCTACAGCCATCTTTAAGCCCGCATTTAATGCGGAACCAGCACCGCCATTGATTTTATGAAGCGCATGGAAGCGTCTATCTTTAAGGCAGTAAGCATCAATAACTTGACAAGTATCATCCGTCGATCCGTCATTGACTATAATGGCTTCCCAATTGGAAAAACTCTGACTCAGCACGCTGTCAAGCGCTGCCCCCAAATATTTTGCTTGGTTGTATGTTGGTATCAAGATGCTGAAAAATGGTTTTTTCGTAGACATTTGTTCTTAGTGCGTTTTTGACCAAACGGTACGATTCACATAATCCACATAACTCACTACAATACGAAGCACTTGCCTAGAAACTGTCACCGACTCGTAATCTTCGGCTAACCGCATCATACGACTACTGGACTCGTGTTGGGCAATGACAATGCGTACCGCATCTAACACCCGATTTTTCTTGAGTCCACACATAATCAATGTCCCTACATCCATACCTTCTGGGCGCTCATGAGTGTTGCGGAGAGTGACTGCGGGTAAATTTAGGATTGAGCTTTCCTCTGTGATCGTGCCGCTATCTGATAACACACACGTGGATTGCATCTGCAATTTGATGTAATCACAGAAGCCAAACGGCTTGAGAAACTGGATGCACGGGTCTAATTTGCACGGCTTCAAATCATCTAGCCGTTTTTGTGTGCGTGGGTGGGTTGAAACAATAATGGGATAGCCGTAAACCTCTGCAAGCGCGTTCAAAGTTTCGATCATGTCGAGCAGATTCTGTGGAGTATCAACATTTTCCTCACGGTGAACACTGACCACGAAGAAATGATTTTCTGTCAGACCTAGCCGTTGCAATATGCTAGACTCATGAATCTTCGGCATGTAATAGCTCAAGACCTCGCGCATGTGCGAACCTGTCTTGATTATAGTTTCAGATGGTATTCCCTCGGCTATCAGATACCGACGCGCATGCTCTGTCAATACTAGGTTGATGTCACTCAAATGGTCTAAAATCTTTCTATTCAACTCTTCCGGCACACGCTGGTCGAAACAGCGATTGCCGGCCTCCATGTGAAACACTGGGATCTTCCGTCGCTTGGCCGAGATGACAGCAAGACACGAATTGGTGTCGCCGTATAGCATCACAGCATCTGGCTTGACTTCTTCCATGATTTCATCAGATTTTTCAATGACCCGTGCGATAGTTTGCACGGCACTCTTGCCTACCGCGTCAAGAAAGTAATTTGGCTTGCGGATTCCCAAGTCATCGAAAAAAACTTGGTTTAGTTCATAGTCATAGTTCTGTCCGGTGTGAACAAGGACATGTTTTGTATGCTGATCTAACTCGGCGATCACCCGGCTCATTTTTATAAGTTCAGGCCGGGTTCCAACGATGGTCATCACCTTAAACATGTAGTTCTTCTTGGATGTAATTTAGAGTCAGCAAAAGTTGTTTCACTTTCTCAACATTCAATCGTTGAGTATTATGCGATGTATAATCTTCTAGCTCAGAAATCCTTTCAACACCTTCGCTGAAATATTGTGCATAATTTAAATCACGCTTATCAGCAGGAATGCGATAATAGTTACCAAGATCTATTGCTTTAGCCATCTCCTCACGCGAGACCAACGATTCATAAAGCTTTTCGCCGTGTCGCGTACCAATGACTCGAATTTGATTGTCTCTCATAAAAACTTCCTTTAAAGCCTGGGCTAGATCCGCCATTGTCGAGGCAGGTGCTTTTTGCACAAAAATATCCCCCTGCTCGGCATATTGGAAGGCATACAAAACCAGATCTACCGAATCCTCCAATGACATCAAGAAGCGAGTCATATTAGGGTCAGTCAATGTAAGTGACTTGCCTTCTTTGAGTTGCGAGACGAACAGCGGTATGACCGAACCGCGTGATGCCATGACGTTTCCATAACGTGTCGCACAAAAAACTGTTTCACCTGTAAGTTGCCGACAGGCCTTAGCAACCATCAGTCTTTCAGCCATCGCTTTAGATATACCCATCGCATTGATGGGATAAACGGCCTTATCAGTGCTCAATACCACTACCCGCTTCACACCACTGGCGTCAGCCGCAGTCAGTACATTCTCAGTGCCGAGAACATTGGTACGTACCGCTTCCATTGGATAGAACTCGCATGAGGGAACCTGTTTTAATGCCGCCGCATGGAAAACATAATCCACACCTTTCATTGCTTGATGGATACTGGAATACTCTCGGACATCGCCAATATAAAATTTCAGCTTATTAGTATTCAAAGCAATGCGCATCTCTTCCTGCTTCTTTTCATCACGACTAAAGATACGTATTTCACGGACATCGGTGGAAAGAAAGCGCTTAAGCACAGTATTTCCAAATGATCCTGTCCCACCCGTTATCATCAATACCTTGTCTCTGAACATTGGCACCCTGATTCAGTGATATTTATGCATTAATTTGACCAAGTTTGCCCAGTCAGGGGCTACATAACCTGTGGCAACCCTGAAACGCTCTGCGCTAAGAGAACGGTCAACCACAAACTGATCATCAGGAATGATCTCAATCTCTTTACCATACACGGCGGCAATCAAGTTCAATAATTCATATTTCGAGATAGGTCTTGCGGCAAGATGATATACGCCAGACAAATCAGGGCGGGAAATCACTATGTCGCTAATAATCCTTGCCAATACAACGGTAGGAAGCCCGGAAAAGATAGCCTTTGTATAACCTTTGCATTGTCTTTCCTGAGAAAGAAACCACTCCACTAGACCATGGGTTGTTTGCAGCTCATGACCAATGATGGAGGTGCGTAAGGTAATAGTATGTGAATCCGTCACCTCCCCAAGAAACTTTGTCTTACCATAAACATCCCTAGCATCGGAGGGATCATCTTCGGTATATCCACCTCGGTCTCCAGAAAACACACAATCCGTGCTGATATGAATCAATCGGGCACCCGCAATACTGCACAGGGTCGCCAAGCGATGAGGCAGAAGCGAATTG
>JBJSYU010000235.1:0-6007 GCA_046089945.1 Candidatus Methylumidiphilus sp. | reverse complement strand
CGGCGCGGTCAGGCAGTCGGCGAGGCGGGCGAGGACATCGCTTAAGCGGTGGCGGCGGGCGTCATAGCGCAATTCCGCCGCCGGGGCGGCGGCGCGGTTCAGCGTCGCCCCGCCGATCTGCTCCAGCGCGAAGGCGCGGCGCAGAAAGCGCAGGCACTGAGCGTTGTCGGCGTCGGCGAACAGGGAGGCGCTTTCCACGCGGATCACCCCAGGGCCGGGGAAAGACAAGGCGATATCCAGTGGGGCGGGGGGTGAGGCAGGGGTGGCGTAAGCGTCGAATTTGCCGTCGTCAAACATGGGTGATCCTAAGCAGTGAAAAGTAGAAAAAGCGGTGGCGCAATAGATAATGCGGGAAAAAACTGAGGCCCGCCGCAGGAAAGCCCTTGCTGGCCATGGGCGGATGTTGAAGCCTTTAGGCACCCCACCTCTCGCAGGGATAAGGGTTTAAAGCCATTGCCGGATAGCGAAGTTTTGGAGTCCAAAGCTTGCTTTGGACATTGCAAACCCGCCCAAAGCAAACTTTGGACGCCAAGACAAAGCCGTCGGCAGGCTCTAATGAAACTCTCAAATTAAGTCCCCTCGCCCCGCAGTGCGAGGGGACTTGCATCTTAAAATAACCGCTTTTTTTAAGCGGCCAAATCGTCGCCCGGCTTGATGCCCTTGGCTTCGTTGACGGCGTCGATGGCGGCGCGGCCGCCGTCGATGAAGCCTTCGACCACCGGGTTGTCCTGCGGCACCGACTTCGCCGCGAACACCGCCGCATAAACGATGCCATACGAGACCATATAAGAGGCGGTGTAGGCGAAGCGCGCGGCCGAATGGCTGATGTCCGGCCCCATTTGGCTAAGGCGTTCTTTGGTGCGGGTGGCGTCTTCGGTGGCTTGGTTCACCGCGTCTTTCATCGCGTCGGCGACGGATTTCAGCGGATCGGTCTGTTCGAGGGTGGGGGTTTCAACGGCCATTTGTCATTGCTCCAGAGGCTAAGTGATTTCACGTATATGATGGAAAGGATAACCAAATTCACAGGAAAGTTAAAGCAGAAACTAAGTTGCGGCCCTGCGCATCGCGCATGTGGTTCAATACAACCATATACACCTCATTACTGGGCTGTGACTGCGGCAATCGGGGTATAGTCGGTGCGCAATCCGTATACCCCTATGCCTAAAACGCATTGCCCGCACACATTGGCATATACCCTAAACGGCTGCGCCATATGGCACAGCCTGGGGCGGTCAATGACTTTCGGTGGCCGCGTCGGCGGGCGTGGCGATGGCCTTCGGCGGCTCGGCCTGCCAGGGATAGCCCTGCCGCGCCATGTTTTCGCCCACCGTGAACAGCGCGCGCATGTAACCGGTGTCGAAGTCTTCCTTGTGCGGCGCGTTGAAGGTTTCGGGAATGTAAGCCAAATGGTAATCCAAGCCATCACGCAAAGCGGTGGCGTAGATGCGGTACAAGTCGCCCAAGCCCTGGGTCTGGATCAGCGACGAGATGGAGCGCTGCACAATGCTCAGCGTCCGCCGCTCCACCTGCGCCCAATCCGGGTCCAGCCGGGCGTTGCGGATGATGTACAGCTTGCGCTCGCGCTGCGGGGTTTTGCCGTTGTTCAATTCCTTGATTTTTTCGTTCAGCGCGGGCGGATACAGGAACACCTGCGTCGTCGCCCCGCCGTCAACATGCATTTCCTGATACGGCTTGCCGCCGGCCACCACATCGATCATCGCCGGCGGAAACGCGCCGGGAATCGAAGCCGAGGCGATCATCAGCTTTTGGAACAAGGCCAGCGCGTCGGGATGGCCGGAGGCGGCGATTTTGGTCAAGTTCCAAATCACCGGCAGGCGCGTGTCGAGGTTGGTCGTCGCCACCATCAAGATGCGCCCCTTGGCGTACTCGTCGGCGACGGCCTTGAGAAACTTCAAGTCGATGTACTTGTTGACCAGCCCGGTCAAAGGCTTGTTGTCGGCCATGGCGTCGTCAAACACCGCCGCCATCAGGCCGCGGGTGACGGCGATGTCCTTCGGCGCAACCTGGGTGTAGACCTCGCGCAAGACCGGATCATAGGCCGGCCCCAAAAACGCGAACGGGGCAATCAACGCGCCGGTGCTGACGCCGGTGACCAGCTTGAAGCTCGGCCGGTCGCCCCGCTCCGTCCAGCCGTTCAACAGGCCCGCGCCGAAGGCGCCGTCGTCGCCGCCGCCGGAAACCGCCAAAAACGCCGTGGGCGGCAAGGGGCCGGTGTGTCCGTTCGCGGCCAGCCAAGCCTTTTCCTTGACCACCGCCGCCATGCCCTCCTCGGCCATGGCAGCCAGATCCTTAGGCCACAGCGCACAATAGCGGACGCCGGGAATGCCGGGTATTTCAGCGCTGGCTTGCAGGTTTTGCGGCGTGGCGTCGCGGCGGATCGGCGCGGAGCAGCCTTGCAGCCACAACAATGCGGCCAACACCGGCAGCAGGCGGCTTATCAGGCTCCAGTTTTTCATTGGTTTCATTACAACAGTCTCAACGTGGAAGGCGGCGGGCGCTGGCTGTCCCGCCTGATGGGCGTTTAGGCAATGCCGGAGGCGCATTCCGGCGAAAGCTTGATGATAACGGAAAAACATGTCCATTTTGTGCCAAGCCGCCGCTTAGCGTGTTTCCCGGCCCGGCCCGCCGATAAACATGGCAATGACCCGCTCCCGGCCAATCACGCCGACCAACTCCCGCAGCGCGCAATAGACGAAAAACAGCACCGCCAGCCACATGTGGATCAGCCAGAAATGCGGCCAGATGATTTTGTCCACGAGATGGCGGTTGGCCTCCAAGAAATCCCGATGCTCAAACAGCAGCGGAATGCCATGCTCCAAATAGCGGAACAGCATCACCGCGAGGAAATAGATGAAAGTTTTCCACAGCGTGTTGTACAGCAAGGGCTTGTCGGGGAATTTGTTGACGAAGGGCAGATGATCCGCAATCAGCACCACCTTCCCCACCAGCAAGGCGCCAATGACGGCCGCGCCAAAGCCCACCAACGGGATGCCGTATTCCCGCAGGATCAGCCGTTGCGTCGCCATAATCAGCGTGAACGCGACCAGGAAAAAAATCGTCGGCGGCAGCACCAGCAAAAACTCATGCTTGAGGGTTTTTAACAGTTTCATGGCAGATTTTATGTCGTCTAAGGTTCAAAGTTGAAAGCTGAATATCTTACGCCAATCCTGCTTCATGATGACCGGCGTCAGCCTTGCCGCGACGCCCCGTCCCAGGCTTGGCTTAGCCGACCCACCGGCAACTCCCGGTGATAGGCGTATTCGCGTTCGGCGTCATCGTGGCGGACGATCAGCGCGAAGCGCGGGCCTGCGCCCGCCATTGTCCATGGCGACATCCCAAGACAGCAAAGGATCGGCCACTGCGGAAGTCCAAGGCAGCTTCAACGCCGTGCCGAAATTGCCAAGCTGCTAGACGCTGGCGGCGCGTGCCTCGAAGCTGAACGCCTGGAACGGCCCGGCCAACAGTATTTGCACAAACGCCGCCTCGCCCAAGCCCGCCGTGACGCGCTTGCCGCTGTGTTCGGGGGCATAGGCGGCGACGTAGTCCATCGTCATCTGGTTGATCGGCCCAGCGTCGGCGCGGATAAGCTTCTGCTACAAACCCAGCAAAACCGGCGTCGGCGCCACGATGATGCCGGCCAAGCCCAGCTTCTGATATGGGCAGCGAGTAACAGCCGGTGGCTTGCAGCGCGAGCCGCATGGGATCGTCCTCTGCAACACCTTCGCCACCGCCGCCTGAACCTGTGCGAGGTCGACCCTGCGCACATAGCGTTGCAGCAAGGTGATGTGCGGCGTGTGATCCGCATCCAGCGCAAAGCCGACCGGATAATTCTCAAGCAGGCGCGCGCAGTCGCGATCCTGCGCGCTGTCGGCGGTCACGGACGGCCGCCGACAGCAGCCCCAGCGTGTCCGCCAGGATGCGCCGCTTGCGCCCGTTGACCTTCGCACGGCTTCAGGCAGCGCCATGCACACTCGCTT
Organism: Candidatus Methylumidiphilus sp.; assembly: GCA_046089945.1. GTDB lineage: Bacteria > Pseudomonadota > Gammaproteobacteria > Methylococcales > Methylococcaceae > Methylumidiphilus. The sequence continues at coordinate 2,009 of JBJSYU010000235.1, read as the reverse complement.
TAGGCTGCTCGGATAGCGTTTCTTTCATTTTTTCTGACTCACTCAAACGCCCAACGACAGCAAAAAAAATCGCCACACTAGCCTATGCGGCTGGAATTTCCAAACAGCCTTTGAATTAAATCTACTTTCCCTTGGGGGAAGGGTGAAACCTTTTTTTATTAAGACCCTCTCGCCAACCCGCCCTCTGCGAAGAGGGGCGCTACTTATTTCAGGGTTTCTTGAGCGGCGGGCGGCTACTGCACCTGCCCGCCGTTCACCATCAAGCGGTGTTGGCGCAGCAGGCTGATGTCCACCGGCTGCACCTGCCAAATGTCGTCGGCGTATTCTTGAATGGCCCGGTCGGATGAAAACAGCCCGGAGCGGGCGACATTGAGGATCGCCATGCGCGTCCAGCGGGCGCTGTCCCGATACGCTGCGTCCACCTGCGCCTGGCAATTGACGTAGGCGTGGAAGTCCGCCAGCACCAGGAACGGGTCGGCATACAACAAATTGTCGATCAGCGGGCGGAACACGTCCTTGTCACCTTTGGAGAAATGGCCGCTGCCGATGAGGTCGATGGCTTCTTTCAGGTTGACGTTGTCCCGGTAAATGTCCAACGGCCGGTAGCCTTGCCGCAGCACGTCGGCGACTTGGGTGTCGGTCAGCCCGAACAGGAAGAAATTCTCCGCGCCGACTTCGTCGCGCATCTCCACATTGGCCCCGTCCAAGGTGCCGATGGTCAACGCCCCGTTCATCTGGAATTTCATATTGCCGGTGCCTGAGGCTTCCTTGCCGGCGGTGGAGATTTGCTCGGACAATTCTGCCGCCGGATAGACGCGCTGGCCGTTGCTGACGTTGTAGTTCGGCAGGAACACCACTTTAAGCTGGTCACGCAGCGTCTTGTCGCGGTTGACCACCGCACCCACCGCGTTGATGAGCTTGATGATGAGCTTCGCCATGTGGTAGCCCGGTGCCGCCTTGCCGCCGAACACCACGGTGCGCGGCTGGATGTCGGCGTCGGGGTTGGCTTTCAGCCTCAGGTACAGATGGATCACATGCAGGATGTTGAGGTGCTGGCGCTTGTATTCGTGGATGCGCTTGACCTGCACATCGAGCAGCGCGTCGGGGTCGATGCTGACGCCCGCCGACTGCCGCGCCAGCGTGGCGAACTCGTGCTTGTTGAGCCGCTTGGCGCTGCGGAAGCGGGCTTGGAACTCGGCGTCGTCGGCCAAAGGCGCCAGTTCGCGCAAGCGGTTTAGGTCGGTCGCCCAGTCCGGGCCGATGGCCTCGGTGATGAGCCGCGACAGCCTGGGGTTGCTCAAGGCCAGCCAGCGGCGCGGCGTGACACCGTTGGTCTTGTTCTGGAATTTCTCCGGCCACAGCTCGTAAAAGTCCTTCAGCACAGAGCTTTTCAGCAGTTCCGAGTGCAGCTTGGCGACGCCGTTGATGGTGTGGCTGCCGGCGCAGGCCAAATGCGCCATGCGCACATAGCGCTCGCCGTGTTCGTCGATGATCGACATGCGCGCCACCCGCGCCGGGTCGTCGCTGAACTTGGCGCGGACTTCCTCCAAGAGCTCGGCGTTGATCCGGTAGATGATCTCCATGTGCCGGGGCAGCAGATGCGCGAACAGCCCCAGCGGCCAGCGCTCCAAGGCTTCCGGCAGCAGCGTGTGGTTGGTGTAGGCGAAGGTCTTGCGGGTGATCGCCCAGGCGTCCGGCCAATCCATGCCATGGTCGTCGAGCAACAGCCGCATCAGTTCGGCGACGGCGATGGCCGGGTGGGTGTCGTTGAGCTGGATGGCGAATTTTTCGTGGAATTTGTCCAGCGCGATGTGCTGGGTGCGCATGATGCGCAGCATGTCCTGCAATGAGCAGGAGACGAAAAAGTATTGCTGTTCCAAGCGCAATTGCTTGCCCTGCATCCCCTCGTCGTTGGGGTACAAGACTTTGGAAATGTTTTCCGAGTAGACTTTTTCCTCCACCGCCCCGTAATAATCGCCCCGGTTGAAATCGGCGAAATTGAAGGATTG
>JBJSYU010000234.1:0-3931 GCA_046089945.1 Candidatus Methylumidiphilus sp. | reverse complement strand
CAAAGTCAATACCCCAGAGATGCCCGACCAGCGGCCTTGCATGAACGTGCCGGCGACATTGTAGAAAAAAACCAGCATCACCGCGACAATGCCAAAGTCGGCCCAGCGCGGGGCTTCGATGTATTCGCGGCCTTCGTTGATGAGCCAAATGCTGCTGTCTTTGCCGGGGCCGGTTTGGATCAGCAGATACACCAATACCACGATGGTCACGGCGCCGGTCAGCACATAAAAAGCGAGTTGGCCGAATTTCAGCCCGGCAATTTCGGTGCCGCTTTCTTCTTCCAAAAACCAATACACCGAGCCGATGAAGCCGTACAACAGCCACACCACCATGGCGTTGATATGCACCATGCGGTTGACGCTGAAATCTAAAATCTCAAACAAGAAACCCGGCGCGATAAACTGGATTGCGGCCAACAGGCCAAACAGCAATTGCGCGAAAAACAGCACGACGGCGACGGCGAAATACTTCACGGCAAGCTGCTGTCCGCCGTTTAAATGCGGGCTGTCGAGCTTGCCGAACAGGGCGACGACTTTGCCGGGCAGGGCGGTGGCGATAGTACTCATGGCTGCTCCTTGGCGTTCAGCGTTTTGAAATTATTGGGGAAGCCATTGGTGTCAATGGCCGACATCCATTTCAAGAAGGCGACGACGCCGCGCGCCTCCTCGTCGGTGATGCCTAAATTCGGCATGCGGCGGTTGACGTTGTTGCTGCGGGCGTTTTTCACCGGGTCTTTGAGGAATTCCAGCATCAGGTTTTCGCGGCTTTCCGCGCTGATCCAATTCGGATCTAACCAAGCTTTGGTCAAGTCCGGCGCGTAATACGCGCCATTGCCCAATAGGGTATGGCAGTTCATGCAGTTTTTCGACTGCGTGGTTTTCTTGCCCAAGGCCACCAGCTTTTCCGCCTCGGCCTCGCTGAGTTTCTGGCCGAACAGCGGCGCGTCTTTGCCGATGACCGGCTGGAAGCGTTTTTTGCTGTCGTCGTAGCGGTAGTCGATTTCCTGGTTGATGACGCTGTAGGCGCGCACCCGCTCGCCGCCGACCGAGACTTTCGACAGTGTGTCGAAGGTCAAAAAAACCAGCAGCACGAACGACCCGGCCGTCACCCAGATGGCAACTTTTTTCCACAGAGCCTCGGAGGCCCAGTTTGGCGGTGCTTGACTCATGTTCACCTCGCTTAAAGATTGAAAATTGGCGCAACTTGCCGCTGGCTAAAAAACCGCCAATGGCAAGCGCTTTGGCTTGGCGAGTACCTTGGATACGCGCAAAGAAGCATCAATTATACAGCTTTAAGGCTGGATGCGCTGGGATGGGGCAGGGGGCGGGAGAAAAATTTTGCCGGGACGGGGCGGGGAAGCGGAACGTTTGGCCGGGCTTTAAGCGGCCCTGACGAATTTCGCCAGCCTGTCCCAGAGCAGTGGAAACTGGCTTTTGATGAGTGTGGCGTCGGCCAATTCCATGTCGTCATACTCAAATCCGGGCGACACGGCTTCGCTGATGAGGCCATATTCGCCGGCTTCCAATTCGGTGGCTTTCCAGCAGCCGCCCGGCACCAGAATCTGCAAGTGCTGGCCTGCGTCGAGTTGCGGCCCTAGCTTTTGTTTGTCCAGTGTCCCATCGGGATGGACGATCCAATAGGTCAATGGCGAGCCGCCGTGGAAATAATGCAGGATATCGGATCTGTTGCGGTGCAAATGCCCAATCGGGCTGTCGTCGGTCAGCAGGTAATAAATCGAAGACAGCACATGCCTAGGCGCGGTGTCGTAAGGCACCGGCACGGTCAATGCCGACTGGTAGGTTCTGCGGAAATAGCCGCCTTCAACATGCGGGGATAGGGCTAGGCGTTCGATGAGTTGTCGCTTGTTCATGGCTTTTCAACAGGTGATATTAAGCGTATCAGGCCAGCCGTCCGGCTTTGATCGCGTCCACTAAGGCGTTGATGCTCAGGTATTCTTCTAGCACATCCCATTCGGCGCAAGTGGTCACGCAATACCGCCATTCATACGGGCCATTGCGGCGGTAGATATCGTATTTCAGAATAATCAGAAACTCCTTGGTGTGGCCAATCAACACGCTGCGCTGGAAGTTTTCATCGCCGCAGCGGCCTAGGGCGCAACCGGGGTCTTTCGGCGCTTGGAACAGCACCACATCGCCGACCACAAGGTCGCCGGGCAGCGTGGCGACATAATCCACATACTCAGGATACAGTTCGGTGGCTTCGCGGGGCAAGTTTAGCATTTTCAGCCGCCGTGGCTGCCGACGCACAGCCGCCAAATGCCCAACGGCGCCAGCAGATAGCCTATCAGCATGAGTCCGACCAACACCTGCCACTCGCCTTGCAAATGCGTGGCCTGCGCCAGCAGCAAGGTTGCCGCCACCAGCACCGCATAGCAGGCGCAGGCACCCAGCAGCAGCGCGGGCCGGCCGCGCAGCTTCGACCAAGCGTACAGGCCGGCATAACCCGCACCGCAGAGGATGACAGCGGCGGCGGCGAAGAAGGCGGTGAAAAAGTCTTTCAGTTCGACCGGTTCGATCATGTTGGCTCCGGGAGATTATAGGGCGTCGGCTATGCTGGTGGAAAACCGTTTAGGCATGGCTGACGTTGAAGGCGTCGGCGTGGATGTCCTGCATCGACGCCCCGGCCAGAAACGCCTTTTTCTTGGTCGCTTTCACCATGTCCGGGTGGCCGCACAGGTAAACCCGCCAGCCTTTCAAATGGGGGATTTCACGCAAGGCCGCCTCATTCGCCCGGCCGGCCACGTGGCCTGGGGGAACCGCCGCGCCGGACAGGCAGGGGACATAGGCGAAATTGGCGTGTTGCCGCTGCAAGGCGCGCAGTTCCTCGGCCAGATACAGCCCGTCGGCGTCGTGGCTGCCGTGGAATAGCCGGATCGGGCCGCTGTGGCCTTGCGCCAGCGCGTCGCGCGCGATGCCATACAGCGGCGCCAGCCCGGTGCCGGTGCCGACCAGCAGCAGCGCTTGTTCCGGCTTGCCGGGGGCGTACAGGCAGTCGCCGGCCGGGCCACGGATGTCCACCTGCTGGCCGACTTTGAGCGCGTCGTGAATCCAGCCGCTGACCCGCCCCCGTGGCAGGCGGCGGACATGCAGTTGGATGTGCCGATCCAGGCCCGGCACGCTGGCGAGGGAATAGCTGCGCACTTGCGTTGGGTCTTGCGCCCACACCCAGTTGATGAACTGCCCGGCGCGGTAGGTGAAGCCGTCCGGGCATTGCAATTCCACCCGCAGGATATCGTGGTTGAGCAATTCCAGCGCGCGCACGATGGCCTGCGTCGTCGGCTGCGCGTCGTCGTCGGGCAGGGCGACGGACAGGTCTTCGGTCGGCTGGCAGACGCAGGCGAGGAAATAGTTTTGCAGTTTCAGGCTGTCTTTCAGGCCCGCTTGCGCGGTCGGCGGCGGTGTGCCGGCGGTGGCGCGCAGCAGGCAGGTCTGGCAGACGCCGACGCGGCAGGAATAGGGGACAGGCACGCCATGCCCGCTGAGGCAGTCCAAAACCGACTGGTTTGGCTCAAGCGGGAAGCATTGCTCTCGATAACGAAGGATGGTCATAAGGCGTGCCTGTCGGTGGCGGTGTTAGCGGCCCAGCACGTCGTTGCGCGTGCTTTCGGCGATGGCGGCGGCTTCGGCGATCAAATGGCCCGGCACGTTCAACTCCATCAGCGTCGCGCCGAGATGCTCCATCACCGCGTCAAAGTGGCTGTCGTTCAGCCCGCGCTCGACCAAGTGGGCATGGCCTCTGCGCATGTCCAAGCCGCTGTAGTGGTTCGGCCCGCCAAACGCGAAGGTCAGGAAAGCCTTTTGTTTCGCCGCCTGCCGCGCCATGTCCGCGCCTTCAAAAAAATGGTTGATGCGCTCATCGCTCAACACTTTGCGGTAGAAAACATCGACGGCGGCATCGACGGCGGCGGCG
>JBJSYU010000233.1:0-9437 GCA_046089945.1 Candidatus Methylumidiphilus sp. | reverse complement strand
GCCCTGCGGCCGCAGCAGGCGGGCGCAGCCGCCGATGAAGCCGATGGCGTTGATGGAAGTGTCCATGCCAATGTGGTCGTAGGCGTCGATCAAAATCAGGTCATAGGCGGGCGTGGTTTGCCGGGCCAGGGCGTCCACCTGTAGGCAAGCGTCGGCGGTGAACACGCGCAGCCTAGGGTCGCGGGGCAGGCCGAAGAAGGCATGGGCGATGAGCGTCACTTTGGCGCGGCGCTCGACGGCGTCCACTTGGCAGGCGGGAAACTGTTCCAACAGGAACCGCGCCATAGACCCGCCGCCTAGGCCGATGACCAAGGCGTTTTGCGGGTTGTCGGCGAACAACAGCGGGCTGAGCATGGCGCGGACATAAGCCAGTTCCAGCCGCTGCGGGTCGTTGAGCGACAGGGCGCTTTGCCGGGGCGGTGTGCCGAAGTGCAGCGCGCGGACGCCGTGGCTATCGACCACTTCCAACGCGCCGTCATCGTCGCGGGCGTGGTATATCAGTTCTCCGCCGTGGCGTTGCATGTCTTACAGGATGCCCTAAATAAGTTATGCCTCCCTCCCGCTCGCAGGGGGAGGGTTGGGGTGAGGGTCTTAAAAACCAAGGGTTTGCCCCTCACCCTAGCCCTCTCCCCACAGGACGAGGGGAATTATTCAAGGTTTCGATGTCCGTGGGGCCGGGAGCGCGGCGGGGCGTCATTTTCGGCTATTTTTCCGGGAAAAGCACTGCGGGGTTTGCCTTAGGGTGTGTGAATTCGCGCAGGCCAGATCAGGCGGATTCGCAGAATTCCATCATAAAGCATTGGTTTAGTTTGTTTTTTATGGTTGGCACGGCGAGTGCAACAATACTGTCGCATAACCTCTCTTCAGAACTGGAACCCAGGGGCCGGCTGACTCTCCAATCAAGATTCTGCTCATTTAGCCCACCGGAAACACTCTCTCTTTAGACCCTAATTCCGCCCCTGGTTTTTTTCAGCCTCAGCCTCAACCTCCACCCCGCAAACCCCTCACTCAGCCACTCTTGTCGCGGCGCATCGCCCAGTTGGCGCGCTCAATGAGGTCGCGGGCGTCTTCGCCGTCGCCGGGAAACACGCTGACGCCGACATGGGCGGCGACCACCAGCGTTTGGCCTTCCACCACAACGGGTTCGGCTAGGGCTTGCCGGAGTTTGCCGGCGACCACGGCGGCATCCGCCGGGTTGTGCAGGTCTTCCACCGCGACGCCAAATTCGCCGCCGCCAAAATGGCCGAGCTTGTCGTGTCCGCGCATGTTGGCCTGCAAGCGCGCGGCGGTGGCGCGCAATAACTCTTCGCCGACGCCATGGCCGTAGCGGTCGCTAATCAGCCCGAAATCGTCCAGCCCCAGCACCAGCACCGCCAACCCGGCGTCGTGGCGCTTGGCACGCGCCAAGGCATGCGCCAGCCCGTCCTGGAACAAATGGCGGTTGGCGAGGCCGGTGAGTGGGTCGGGGTGGGCTAGGCAATCGGGGCGCTGTTCCTCTCCGGCCAGGATATCCCCGGCGCGCTGGCGGGGAGCGAGGTCGCGGATTACATGTACAAGCTGCGGGGTTTGGTTGGCGCTGTCGAACACCGGGCGCACCATATGCTCGCTGAGGATGACCGCGCCGCCGTTGGCAATCATCCGCCCTTGGCATTCATAGCAGCCGAACTCGACGCAGGCTTGCACGGCGTCCTCGAAAAAGCGCTCGAAGTTCTGCCCGTCGGCATGCAGCATTTGCTCGCTACGCCCCAGCATCTGGTCTTGGGTGTAGCCGAACAAGGTTTCCGCCGTGCGGTTGCAGTAGCAGATTTCGCGGGTTTCCAAGTCGATGATCAGCACCGCCTCGTTGAGATTGGACAGCAGCAGGCGCAGCAGATGGTTGCCGGCGCGGAAAGCGGTTTCCAGGCTGAGGCTGCGGGCGCACTTGAGCAGGTCGCGCTCCAGATGGGCGCTGTTGATGGGCTTGACGACATAGGCGTCCACGCCCAAGTCGATGGCTTTCAGCAGATAATGGGTTTCGTTGAAGGCCGTGGTGATGATGACCGGCGTGTGCGGGGCAAGCTCTTTGATCGCCTCGATCATTTCCAGCCCGTTCATCACCGGCATCTGCAAGTCGGTGATGACGATGTCGGGCTGGCAGCGGCGGAACACGTCCAGCCCTTCACCGCCGTCGCCGGCGCAAAACAAGGCACCGACCCGCCGCGCCAGAAAGTGTTCGAGCTGGCTGCGGATCTCCAGGTCGTCCTCGACATACAGCACGCGCAGGGCTTTCAGGCATTCCCGTTCATCCAGGTTTTCAGTCAGCAGCGTTTTCATGGTGGGTTGTCCCTGTGGTTTTGAGGTGGGGCCAGCGGGCAACGGAGGGTGAATTCCGCGCCGTCGCCGTGGTTGCGCACGCTGATCTGGCCGTGCATGCTGTTTTCGATGATCATTTTCGACATGTACAGGCCGATGCCAGTGCCCATTTCCTTGGTCGAGAAATACGGCTCGAAGATTTTGCCGATGGCCTCTTGAGGGATGCCGCCGCCATTGTCGGCGACGGTGATGGTGGCCCATGCGCCGTCTTGGGCCAGCCTGACCGACACGTTGCCGTGGGCGACTTTCCGTTGCAGGATCGCGTCCTTGGCGTTGGCGAACAAGTTTAACAAGACCTGCGAAAATTCATTGGCGTAGCCTTGCGCCAGAACATCCTCGTCCGCCTCAACGGCGACGGCGATGGCGTTGTTGGCGAAGCTGGCGGACAGCAAGGCGATGGCCTCGTTCACCGCGGCTTTGGCGCTAAAGCTTTGCGCCTGTTTGCTGGGGCGGAAAAAATGCCGGAAGTCGTCGATGGTGGAGGACATTTTCTGGATCAGCCGCTGGCCGGTGGCGACTTGCGAGGCCAGATAGTCGCCGGTCAGTTCGTTGTAGCGGTGGGCGTCTTCCAGGTTGGCCAGGGTCAGCCCCAGCGCGTTGAGGGGCTGGCGCCACTGGTGGGCGATGTTGCCGATCATCTCGCCCATCGCCGCCAGCCGCGACTGCTGGATCAGCAAATGATCCTTCTCGCGGTTTTTCGCCGACTCCTCCCGCACGCGCTGCTCCAGCGAATCGTTAAGCTCTTTCAGCGCCTGCTCGATGTGGTGGCGGTCGGTGATGTTTTCCACCATGACCAGCCGGTAGGCCGGCTGCCCCGCCGACTCGCTGATCGCCGCGCTGGCCAGCGTTGTCCACACGGTGCCGCCGTTTTTCGCCCGGTGGCGGGCGTCGATGACAAAATGCCCGGCCGGCTGTTGTTGCCGGGCGCTGATGATTTGCCGGGTCGGCGCATCCTCCAGATCAATGATGTCCAGCACGGTTTTCTGCCGCAGTTCCTCCTCGGCGTAGCCTAGCATCTGGCAATAGGCGGGATTGGCGGCGATGAACCGCCATTCGTCCAGTGTCACCAAGGCAATGCCAAACAGGCTTTGCTCGTAGATGGCGCGGAAGCGCGACTCGCTCTCGCGCAATTCGCTTTCCATGCGCTTGCGCGCCGAGATGTCTTGCTTGATCGCCACGTAGTGGGTGATGGCCCCGTTTTTGTCGATGACCGGCGCGATATGCGCCTCCTCGTAGAAGGTTTCGCCGTTTTTGCGGCGGTTGTGCAGCTCCCCCTGCCAAGGCCGCCCGGCGGTGATGGTGGCCCACATGTCTTCGTAGGTTTCCATCGGGGTCAGGCCGGACTGGGACAGGCTGGGGTTTTTACCGACCACCTCGTCCAAAGTGTAGCCAGTGATGGCGGTGAAGCGGGGATTGGCATATAGGATGCGCGGCTGCAAGTCGGTGATGACCACGGACACCGGCGCCTGCTCGATGGCCGTGGACAACTGCCGCAGATGCTCCTCGGCTTGCCTGCTGGCGGTCACGTCATGCATGACCGCCAGCACGTGACTACCGTCGCCGTCCTCGGCGACGATGCGGGTGTGGATTTGCACCGTGCGCAGTCCGCCGTCCTTGCGGGTGATGGCCCATTCCTCGCCGAGCAGGTGTTCGCCTTGACGCATGCGCTCCATGCGCAGCCGCGCCCGCTCCTGCGTCTCCGGGTCGGCGTAGACCGTCTGATACCAGCCTAGGCGGTTGATCTCCTCTAGGGAATAGCCGGTCAGGCTGGCCATGGCCGGGTTCCACACCGTGAAGCGGGCGTAAGGCGGATCGGCCACGCCGTGGCAGACCGCCAAGCCGTCCACCTCGGCGTCGATCACCGCTTGGGTGAAGGCGGCTTGGCGTTCCAGCCGCGCCAGCAGGGTCTTGCGCTCGGTAATATCGATGTGGGTGCCGACCAGCCGCTTGGGCGTGCGCGGCTGGCCTGTGGCGTCGCGGGCGAGGGTGCCGCGGGATAGGACGTCCACCCAATGGCCATACTTGTGGCGCATGCGGAATTCGATCTCATAGCGCGGCGTCCTGCCCTCCACATGGTCGGCGACATGCCGCAGCGTGGGGTCTTTGTCCTGTGGATGCACCAGCCTAGCCCAAGTGTCGAGTGTGCCTTCCAGTTCGTCCTCGGCGTAGCCGAGCATGGCTTTCCAGCGCGGCGAGTAATACACCTCGCCGGTCTCCAGGTTCCAGTCCCACAACCCGTCGTTGCCGCCCTGCAGGGCCAGACTGAGGCGCTCTTGGCTGACGCGCAGGGCGGTTTCCATCTGTTTGCGGTCGCTGATGTCGCGGGCGTAGCCCACCGTGCCGATGACGCGGCCGTCCACCGCCACCGGCGACTTGTAGGTTTCGATCCAGCTGCGCCCACCGCCCTGCTGCAAAGGCTCCTCGACATTTTTCGCGCGCCCGCTACGCAAGACTTCGCGGTCGTCGGCGCGGTAGGCTTCCGCCAACTCCGCCGGCCAGACGTCGTAGTCGGTCTGGCCGGCCAGTTCATCCGGCGCGGCGCGGCCGCAGGCTTGCGCAAACGGGCGGTTGACGGCGAGGAAGCGGCTTTCCTCGTCCTTGAGCCAGACCGGAAACGGGAAGTTGTCGAGCAAGGCGCGCTGGTAATGCTCGCGCTGGCGCATCTCGTTTTCCAGGCGCTTGCGTCCGGAAATGTCGCGGTGGAAGCCGTACACCAGCGTTTGCCCCTCATGCCGGGCGGCGCTGGCGCTGACTTCCATATCGATGATGCTGCCGTCTTTGCGACGGTGCCGGGTCTCAAAGGTCGCACTGGACACAGTGAACCCTTGCAACTTATGCAGCAGTTGCTCGCGGTCGAAGCGCAGATCCCAGTCCCAGGCGTGCAGCCGGCGGACTTCGTCGATGCCATAGCCGAGCATGTCGGCAAAGCTCTGGTTGAGGTCTTGCACCTGCCCGTCCAGGCTCAGCACGACAATGCCATCCTTGGACTGCTCGAACAGGACGCGGCGGCGGACGGCCTCTTCCGCCAAGGCCCGATCCGCCCGCTTGCGTTCGCTGATGTCGGTGAGGAAGCCATGGAACAACACGCCGCCGTCGGCCTCTGCGGCGGGCAGGGCGCGCCCTTCGATCCACATCTCGCCCTTGCCCGGAACCTTGACGCGGAACTCGTCTTGCCAGGGCGCGGCGGCTTGGACGCTCTCGGCGATGCGGCTGCGGAAGCGGGGCAGGTCGTCGGGGTGGACGATCTGCCAAATGACGCTGGCATCTTGCCGCAATTCTTCCGGCCGCAACCCGAACAGTTCTTCTATAGCCGGGCTGGCGTAGGGGAAGCACACCGAACCGTCTTGGCCCATGCGGAAGGAATAAACGACGCCGGGGGCGGTGGCGACGATCCGCTCTAGGCGCTGTTGCAGCGCGGCGCGTTCGCGCAACATGGCTTTGGCCTGTTCGGCCGCGGTGATGTCGCGGAACGACCACAGCCGCGCCCGCTCGCCGCCAATCCGCAAAGGCCGGGTCAGCCGTTCAAAAACCCGCCCGTCCTTGAACCGGATGATGTCCCAGCGCTCTTCGTCGGAGCGGTAAATCCGCCTGACCTGCCGCAAAAAGTCTTTGGGTTCGGCCAGCTGATCCAACACATAGGCCAACATCCGCGCGTCTTGGCCGCTCTCCGCCAAGCGGTCGGGGATTTGCCAAAGTTCCTGAAAGCGCAGGTTTTTGCACAGCATCCGGCCATCGGCGCCGACCACCAGAATGCCGTCGTCGGTGGCGTCCAAGGTCATGCGCAGCAGGGTCTCGCTGCGCGCCAGGTCTTCCTGCCGCCGCCTTTGCTCGGTGACATCGCGGGAGATGCCGAAAATCGCCGACTTCCCGTTCCAATGGCCTTGCACCACGCGGGTGTCCACCCAGATGGTTTGGCCGTCCGCCTTGCGCAAGGGCAGGGGGCAATGCTTGCGAGTCCCTGCGATCATCTCGGCCATGATTTGGCTGGCTTCCTCGCGCACGTCTTCGGGATGGACGGCCGCGACCGGCAGGCCGATCAGGGTCTGCCCGTAGCCTAGCTGTTCGGCCACCGCCGGGTTGTAGTGCAAAATCAAGCCGTCCATGCCGATGATGAACAGATAGTCGTCCAACGCTGAAAAAAACCGCTGGAGGTTTTCGCGCTGGCGCGCGGCCTCTTCTTGCGCAAGCTGGCGTTGCAGGGCTTGGTTGAACTGCTGGGTCAAGGTCTCCAGCGCCGCGAGCGTCTCCGGGCGCAGGCTGGCGGTGTGTTTGCTGGCCAGATTAAGGCAGGCGACGGCCTCGCCGCCGGCCAGCACGGGCAGCACCACCAGCGCGGTGATGCCTTCCGCCACGATATTGGGTTCGGCCGTCAGCAGCCGCAAATCAGTGCCAGTATGCGGAGGCTGTTGGCTGCTGTGGCGCATCTGGCCTTCGCGGACAAGCTGTGCCTGCCAGGAGTCTGCGGCTAGGCTTGCGACGCTGGCGACAAACTGGGCGGACAGGCCGCGATGGCCGACCAGCGCGTAGCCGCCGTCGGCTTGACGCCAATACACACCGCCGCCGTCCAGCTCCGGCAGCGACAGGGCGCAGCCCAAGATGGCTTGCAGCAGGCCGTCGCGCGACGGCTCGCCGGCGACGGAGACGGCCAAGTCGTGCTGCGCCTGCAACAGTTGCTCGGTGTTTTTGCGCCGCGAGATGTCGGCCATGGTGCCTGCCGTCCACAGCGGCCGGCCGTCTTGGCCGCGCCGCAGCACCCGGCCTTGCGCGGCGACCCACTGCCAGCCGCCGCCGCCGTTGCGCATGCGGTATTCCGACTGGTAGAGCGGGTCATCCGCCGCCAGCGCCGCCTCGATCCGGCGCAGCACGTCCGGGCGGTCGTCGGCATGGATCAGCGCCAGCCAGTCGTCCAAATGGGCCGGCACCTGCGCCAGGCCATAACCGAGCAACGCGCAGAGCGCGGGACTCCACGTCATCCGGTCGCGCCCATGGTCGTATTCCCAGATCCCTAAGCCAGTCGCTTCCAGCACCAGTTGCAGGCGGTTTTCCGCGTCCGACTTGGCGGCGCTCAAACTTTCCTGGTCGCGGCAGGCGTCTTCGAGGAATTCGATGCCAATCTGTTCGAGCAGGCGGTTTTGGCTGACCACGCCGACTAGGCCGTGTGTAACATCGACCACCGGCATATGGCGAATCCGGTGTTGCGCCATGCGTTGGGCGGCTTCCGCCGCGCTCGATTCCGGCGGCAGGCTATGCACCGGGCTGCTCATCACCTCGCCAAGGCGGATCGCCGCCGGGTCGGCGTGGCGGGCAAGCAGCGGCGGCAGGTCGCGTTCGGTGACGATGCCGACAGGAAGCGCGCCCTCCACCACCAACACATAATTCCGCCGCAGACCCACCATCAGTTCGAGCGCCGCCGCCAGCGTCGCCGCCGGCGGCAGCGAGGAAACCGTCTGTTCCATGACGCTGCGCAGGTCGGCGGCTTTGCGGAAGGCGTCCAGCCCCAGGTGGGTGCGGAAATCCGTGGCGCTGGCGATGCCCACCGCCTCGCCGGCCGGGTTGACGACGACCAAATGGTGGACGCTGTGCTGGCGCAGCCGGTTGAAGGCGGCGCGGAAGCCCAGATCCGAAGGCGCCGTCAGCACCGGGCTGCTCATCAGTTCGGCCACCGGGGTTTCCAAGTCGGCCTTGTCACGCAGCAGGCGCGCCAAATCACGTTCGGTGAGGATGCCGGCCGGCCGGGCGTCGGCCACCACAACGATGGAGGAGATGTGCGCAGCGCCCATGCTGCGCGCCGCTTCGGCAAGTGTGCATTGCGGCGAAACGCTCAGCACCGTGCGGCTCATGATGTCGGCAAGCGTGAGGTTTTCTATGGATTCCATGGCTGTCATCGGACGGGGCAGGGCGTTTGCGTTGCGCCTGGGGTGTCGGCGATGGCGACAGTATAATGAAGAACGGCGGCGGGGATATGGGGCGGAGGGGCTGGCGGAAAAGCTTCAGCGCTTTGCCGCCAGCCCGGCGCGTGTTGTGTTGAAGGCGTTAAAGCTTGCCCACGACCAGCACGGTCAGCGAGCGCTCGGCGACGCGCAGCGAGTAATGGCCCAGCAGCGGGACTTCTTGGCCCTCCGGCCGGATGTCTTCCCCGGCGGGGGCGTCGGTGTCGATGGCCTTGTGCCAGACTTCGCCCTGCGGCAGGCTGGGCAGCATGAAATCCACGGCATAGCTGTCCGGGTTGAACAACATGCACAGGCCCGGCTCGCCGTCGCGGCCGCGATAGATGTGGACGCCTAGGCAGGATTCTTCCTGCCACTGCGGCGCCCGGCCTTCGGTGTTGAACCAGTTGAGTTCGTGCGGGCGGTAAAACTGCTCCAAGGACAGCGCCCGGTGGCGCTTGCGGAAAGCGACCATGCCTTGGACGAAGCCGAACAATTCGCGGTTTTGCGCCAGCAGCGTCCAGTCAAACCAGGATATTTCATTGTCCTGGCAGTAGGCGTTGTTGTTGCCGTGCTGTGTGCGCCCGAATTCGTCGCCGCCGAGCAGCATCGGGATGCCCCGCGACAGCAGCAAGGTGGCCAGCATGTTTTTGCGCTGCTTGAGCCTGACCCGCTTGATCCACGGGTCGTCGCTCGGCCCTTCCACGCCGTAGTTGGCGCTGAAGTTGTCGTTCGAGCCGTCGCGGTTTTCCTCGCCATTAGCCAAATTGTGCTTGTGCTGGTAGCTGACCAGATCGTGCAGCGGAAAACCGTCATGGCAGGTGACGAAATTGACGCTGTTGACGGGCGCTTTGCCGCTGTGGTCGTAAAGGTCGGAACTGCCGCACAACCGGCTGGCCAGCGCGCCCGCCATGCCATAATCGCCGCGCCAGTAGCGGCGCACATCGTCGCGGTATTGGCCGTTCCACTCCGACCAGCGCTCCCCCGGAAACAAGCCGACCTGATAGGCGCCGCCGGCGTCCCAAGCTTCGGCGATGAGCTTGACATCATGCAGGATGGGATCTTCGGCGATTTGCTCCAGCAAGGGCGGGTTGGGGATCAGATGTCCGCTGCGGTCGCGGCCCAAGATGGACGCCAAGTCGAAGCGGAAGCCGTCCA
>JBJSYU010000232.1:0-8417 GCA_046089945.1 Candidatus Methylumidiphilus sp. | reverse complement strand
TTTACCGAGTTCGGCTTGTGGCACGGGAAAAGCGTCTTGCGCGAATACCTGCGGGAACTGTTCAACCGGATATTCTGCCGTCCAGTTAAGCGCCAATACGTTTTCGTCTTTGCCCGGTTCTTTGACGGCCTGCGGGCGACGAGTGGCAATTACGATGGTCGGATAGGCGATGGCCTCGAATACATCCGCATCGCCGAAGTCGATGATGCACCTAAGCCGGGTATTCTGCTTCATCCACTCGCGCAGTTTTTCGCCATATTTGGCCCGATACCATTTGTTCGAGGTGATGAAGGCAAACACGCCGTGGGGCTTCAAGAGTTTGATGGCGCGTTCGTAGAAATAGACATACAGATCGGCAGTGCCGGTGAAGCAGTGATAATTGGCCTTGAACTTGTCTTTCAAGTGCTTGATGGCTTCTTGCCGTACATAGGGTGGATTGCCAATCGTAATATCGAAGCAACCCTCACCTTGCCCTCTCCCAACAGGAGAGGGTGAGAGGGCGAACATCCATTCCGGGTCGAAGAAATCGGCGGCGGCGTTTTGGTCGAAGGGGTTCCATTGCACCAACTGGCGGGCGCTGCCTTCGGGCAGGAAACGGTCTTCTTCCAGCAAGCGGGATAATTCGTCGCGCAACTCGAAAATCTTATCGCGCCAACGCCGCTTGGTTTTGGCGGTGCGGGCAGAAAAGTAATGCTCGCTGGCGGCGGCGAGTTCCTTTTCCTTGTCGTCAATCGCCGGGTCACGCAAGCCCATTTGCGCGGGGCGGTCGATAGGCGTGAGGCTGTCGGCGGCGACGATCTTGGTTTCCAAGTTGGGCAGCGCGGTGATGCCCCAATTGTCCTTGTGCCGGTCTACTTCTTGGCTCACCACCAACGCGATGAAAAAACGCAGCTTGGCGATTTGCACGGCAATGGGCTGGATATCCACGCCGTGGATGCACTTGTCGATCAAGTACAGCTTGCGGGTGTAGTCGGCGTGGCGGTCGTTGCCAAAGTCGCGGTCAAATTTGGCGAGGCTGGCTTCCGCTTCTTCAATTTCACTTTCCTTGCGGGATAGGTCTTTGCTGGCCAATGCAAGGCGCAGCTTGGTTTCCAGCGGGGCGCGGTTTTGCGCTTTCCACAGCGCATTGGCAGGGTCTAGCTTCTTCAACACCTGCACCAGTTTTTGCAACACACCCATCGGGAAAGCCCCCGAACCACAGGCCGGGTTGAGGATTTTCAATTGCTCAATGGCAGCGATAAGGGTTTGTGTTTCCGCCTCGGTGAATTCGTGCGCGGCATCGCTGTAAGCCAGCAAGCGGCGTAGGCGGAATTCGGTGTCTTGTGCGCTTTCCGCTGCGCGGTCTTCGGCAGGTTCACCTAAGGACAAATCCAACTCGCCCGGAGCCGCTTCAAAATCCAGCACTTCATGGATGGGGCGCTTGGTAAATTTGCCCTTACCCCCAGCCCCTCTCCCGGTTGCGGGAGAGGGGGGCTTTTGTAAAGGACGTTCAAAATAAGCAATCAGCGCCTCGTCCACCATGTAATCCACAACTTCACGCGGGGTGTAAAACGAGCCGGATTGCTTGCGGGCGGTGGTTTTGGTGTCGTCGTTGTAACTCGCCAGCAGGTTCTCGAACACCCGGCCCAACAGTTCCGGGTCGAGGGCCACTTCCTCTTCGACAGGCGTGTTTTCGTCCACGGTGAATTTGTAGCGCGAGAAGATAGTCAGCAGCCCGCGCACTTCGTAGCGCTTGCCTTGGGTGCCTAGGTCGGCGTTGAGGTCGGCTTGCGCCTCGCCGCCGAAAAACAGCTTATTTGGGACTTTCGGCTGGGCCTCCTTGCGGCGGGAAAAACCATCGACACGCAACACCCAGCCATTGCCCTCCTTTGCGGCCAGCGTTTTCAATTCTGGGTTGCGCTGGAAATCGCGCTCGCTCAGTTCGCGGTCTAGGCACTCGAATAAGCCGCCGTTAAGAAAGGGGATGCTGGCAAACAATGCCAGCGCGGCGGCGGGGTCTTGAAAAGCCTCCTTGTAGCGGTAAACCGAATGGATGAGCCGGTCGTTTTTCATCCCCTCGCCATGATCGGCCCATTTGCGTTCAGCCCCCATTTCAACATTGAGGGTGGCAAAAAACAGGTTTTGCAAAATGGCGTGATAGTAAGTGCTGCCTTCGCCATGCGCGGTGGGGTCGGATTTGAGCAGTGCCTTGAGCTTGGCAGGGGTGAATAGGTCTTCGGGGATGAGCCGTTTTTCTTTGATGAACCAGACGAAAATGAGGCGGGTCAGCAGCCGGATAACCGCCACGGCATTGCGCTTGGATTCATCCGCGCCGCCGCCTTGGGGAAAGGAAACCTGCTTGACAGCCCAAAAGAACCAGTAGGCCAGTTCGGTGTAAAAATGCTTGTTGAGCGTTTGAATCGACAGCGCGGCGATCCAAGCGTCATAGAGTTCGCGGAAATTGGTGGGGCGTTGACGTTCGCCCAAGTTTTCCGGGGCCAGACTGGCAAGAATATCAAGGTGGGCGCGGTGCGGCTGTGCGCAAGCAATATCCTTGACTAAGGTGATACGGTTGTCGATCACATCGCGGCGGCTGTCACGGAGATTGACACGCCGGTCAATCACGGCCAAAGAAACCCGTGCGCCATGACGGAACAAAACGATGGCGGGCATGGGGAAAGGTTTGTTTAGCTCGCGGGTCATCGCGGCCAGTTGGCTGCGCGTCCAGCTTTCACCGGCCAATTCCAAACCTAAAAAAACAAAAGATTCGATCTGCGCCCCAGCAAATGCAGTGCCAGTGGTGATGATTTTTTGCCGTTGAGCCAGCGAGGGTATTTCGTCATTGGTCAACTGGAACAAAAAACCGCATTCGCGCCACTCGGAAAAATGCGCATTCTGGCGGTTGAAGGTATTTCTGGCAGCGTTTTCGAGGGCGGCGACGAACTGTTGCGGGGTTGCGCCAAAATCGGCGGTCTTGTCACTGCTGTATCCCAATACAGAAAATAGGGCAAGCGCCGCGTCTTTGAGCGGACGGGTTGTAAATGCTTGGAGTGCATCGCCAATAGCGGCTAGGCGTTGCGGGTCAAAATCAGGCATCGTGATTCCCTTTAATTGTTTTTAATGATGAGCCAAGTGATTAAGTCGAAATCCGTGGTCGATTTCACCTGCTTGCTTGCGTCGGTGAGCTTCCCCCCTCTCCCGGCAAAGAGGTTGCCGACGCTCTTTTTAGTGAACTGAGCGGCGATAGCAGCCACAGCCTTATCTAGCAAAGCCGTGTAGCGGCTCATATCCTCACCGTTCTGGGTCTCAGCATCAAAGAGTTCGCACAGGGCGGCATAGGGTTCCGTTTTGCCTTGGCATAGGTTGCGGAAAATTTCGAGAATCTGCTTGGGACTGGTGAAGTTGTAACGGACTTCGCCGTCATCGCGGATATAAACCAGAAAATAGGGTTGAAGCGGATTGACGGCGGCATTGCCTATGGCTTCGACGCGCTGTCTGAGGCAATAAATACTGCCGGGCTGGATGACTTGATATTCGGGGTGTGGCGGTACGACGGCATAAAGTCCGAAGGGCGCTTCTTCCAGCTTTTTCCGGTTACTCTCAATGTAGGCTGTCAACTCCATGCGGAAGTCGTCGAGGGTGAATTCATTGAGAGCGACAGATTCATTGAAATCCTCCAAGTCGAGAATTTCATCCTTAAGCCGCATCAATTGCTTGTCGCGGTAACGCAGGTCTTCTTGAATCAACTCGCGCAAGTCTTCCGCTTGCAGGATATTGTCCTCGGCGGTCGCGGCGATGTCCACCAACGCCATTCTTGCTTCAACCCGGTTTTTTAGGTTGATATATCTGTTAAGGTCGGGAGTAGGCCAGAAATTGATAAGCTGAATCTCCGTGCTTAAGCTGCCGATACGGTCGATACGACCAAAGCGCTGGATGATACGCACCGGGTTCCAATGGATGTCGTAATTGACCAACAAATCACAGTCTTGCAGGTTCTGCCCTTCGGAAATGCAATCAGTGGCGATGAGTATGTCGATTTCACCGTCTTGTGGCATGGATTTCATTTTTTGCCGCTGCTTGGCACGGGGGGAGAAGTTGACTAGTATTTCAGTGAAATCCGCCTTGCCAAAACTGGTTCTATTGGGCTTGGCACCACCAGAAACGAGGGCGATGTGAGCTTTGAGCTTATGGCTAACCCATTCCTCTAAATTCTCATATAAATAGGCCGCAGTATCGGCGAATGCGCAAAAGATGATGACCTTGTGATTCTCCTCTGCTTGCTTGTTGGTGGTGGGGTGCTTGACTTTATTTTCGATAATTTTTCGCAGTTCAGCAAGCTTGGCATCTTGGCTGGCATCCACGGCTTGGGCTGCGCTGGCGAGTAGTGAAAGCTGTTGTTTGTCCTTAGCAAGGTCTTGCAACCATTCCGCAACATTCAAATGGGCCATTTGAAACTTGAGCTTGGAACCTACCTGAAAAGCTTGGGCAAGTTCATCGTCCTCTTCCTCGGTTTCGGCGAATAGATCGAATTGCACATATTCAGCCGCTTGGGCTTGGTGTTCTTGGAATTTGCGCAGGCGGGTTTCCAAGTCTTCTATTTTGGCAACGGTGCGTTGCATCGTGATAGCGAATGAGTAAACCGAACTTTCTAGGCGCTTAAGAAAGTTCACTTTCATCATGCCGATTAAAAATTCTTCCCGCTTAGACTGGGTGAAATTGCGGACATTCTTCTCTTCATAGTGTGCGCGGAACGGCTCCAGTACATACCGCGAAGGATTGAAAAGTGAAAGTTGGTAATTGGAGATTTCGTCATTCAAGCGGTCATAGGAAAGAAAGCGGCCTTTCAGGTCGATAGCGGAAAAGATCGACTCTGGTTTTTTCCGCTTGGGGAACTGGCCAATTTGCGCAAGAGTGGAGCGATAGTGCCGCTGAATATGCTTGCGCGAGCGGGCAATGGTCAATTCATCAAGCAACGTGAAGAACCCGGATGGAAGCCTTTCCATAAGTTCGCGGGCATCCTTTTCGCCTGATTGCTTGGCCCATTCCATGAACGTCTTCTGCGCCGTGCCTAGTGTATCCTTGAGGCTATGAATGCCGAAAGATTGCGCGAAAGAGGCATCCTGCCCTTCTGTGACAAAATAGATTTGATTGCGCAAATCTTTGAGGTCGTTATTGACCGGCGTTGCAGACAGCAGTAGCACCTTGGTTTTTACGCCAGCTTGAATAATATCTTGCAGCAATCTTTCATATCGGCTTTTGCGGATGATATTGCCGTCTTCGTCGTGCTTCCCTTTGGTATTGTTGCGAAAATTATGTGATTCATCAATGACGACAAGATCATAATTCCCCCAGTTAAGTGTTTTAAGGTCGATGCCATCCACCTTGCCGGTTTCCCGCGACAAGTCGGTATGGGATAGCACCGTATAGGCGAAACGATCCCGCAAAAATGGGTTTAGGTCACTATTATTTTGTGCAAGATACACTGTCCAGTTGTCACGTAATTTCTTGGGGCAAAGCACTAATATCCGGTGATTACGAAGTTCAAAATATTTAATAATAGCCAGTGCAGAATAAGTTTTGCCTAACCCTACGCTGTCAGCGATGATGCAGCCATTGTGCGAATTGATTTTGTGAATGGCTCCCTTTACACCGTCCTTTTGAAAGTCGAATAGAGTCTTCCATATCTCGGTATCAACGATGGCGGTTTGGTCAAATAGGCTTGCGTCGTCGGCTTGCCCAGTCAAAAATCTATCAAAGACGTGAAACAGCGTTTTGAAGTAAATAAATTCTGGTGAGTGGTCTAGGTAAAGTTGCGCCAAATAATGCAATACGTCTTCTTTTACATCCGCAACCCACTTTTCATCTGTCCATATTTCATCGAACCAAGCTTTCAGGTCGGCCCGGTCGTGGTCGCTATCAACGATCAGATTGAGTTCTATATTGGGAGTGGCCGAAAGACCCAGCCCGCGACGGGTGAAATTAGAGCTTCCGAGTATCGCATGTTCACGGTGGCCGTCGTGGATGCGGTAAAGCTTGCCGTGTAGTAGGCCAGTTTGACGGATAGAACGTATTTCGACCTTTTTACGAATCCAATCCGCGCAACGTTTGGCGATGGCTTTTTGTTGAAGCCGGTTCGCAAGCTCCAACCCTTCATCTTCAATCTTGAAGCCTTTCTTATCCGTTTTTTCTGGGTCGAGCGAGGAGACAAAGCGCGGTTCACCAAACAAAAATTGCAAAGACTCTATGTGATCGAGTTTATCAGCCAGCGCCTCATAGGCATAGATAGTGAAATAGGCGGAGACAATAGACAGTGTGCTGCCCTTGGCGATTTTTTCCTCCAAAAAATCAGCTACCCTCCCTCGCCCATAATTGTCGCGTATGCCGCGAATGCTGGTGTTTAGTTTTGTTACCATGCAGAATGCCTTTCTGTCACGATTTGGTTTTCAGTATCGGATTGCGTTCTGTTGAACAGGAGTTATGCTTCGACTTCCGCCCGGATTTTTTCCAAAGCCGAAGATTTCAGTTGGTCGCCCGTGCCGAAGAGGATATGGGCGTAGTGGTCGCTGTCGGTGGATTGCACATGATCCACCCACGCGGTCACGGAGTTCAGCGCCCCCCACCAGTTGGGCGGTGCCGGGAGAATCTTCCGGCTGGGGATGCCCTGCAAGTGAACGTGCATCACGGCGTCGCGGTTTTGCTGGATGGTTAGCAAGCGGCTTTCGTGGGCCTTCTTCACGCTGGGGTTTTTGCGGGCAGTGGCCGGTAAGGCGGGATCTGGCAGGATTGTTTTCAGGAAATCGCGGAATTTTGCCTCGGCGCATTCTTTTGCAGAAAAGCTTTGGAAAAGCGCCTGAGTTTCCTTCGCCTGTTGCGTGGCGAACTGGAAGAATTCGGCGGCTTCGGTTTGCAGTAGCTCGTAACTGCCTTGATGCGCCCGCCGGAACATATGCTTTTTGGCCCCGGACTTGAGCGCCATGGAAAGGGTGTTCTGGCACACCACGCGCACGGTGGTCAGGCGGATGTCGATGGCGATGGAGCCGTCATGGCTATTGGTGAACAGCAGATAGGTTTCCAGCACGTCCTCGCCTTGCACCGTGATGTTTTCCGGCAATTTAGCCAGCAACCACACGACTTCTCCCTGTCCTAGATAGCCCCCTGTGTGATAAACCCGCTCCCCTTTACCAAACAGGCTGTCAAAGAGCTTTGCGCCCTGGCGGTTTTGCAGTGGTTTGAAGCCGGGATGCACCACGCCTATAACACGGTTGCTCTCGCCGGGCTTGCGATCAGTCCGCACCACTGCCCTACGAGTTGTTACCGGGCTAGGCGGGAATTCGTCTGTCAGCAACGGGACCATTCCAACCTCCCAATTCAGCCCGCCAGCGGCTAAGGCTTCATCAACTGTGGCGGGGTGCAGGATTTTCTTACCAAGCGTATGCCAAGGGGTGTCGCCGTAATAAAACATCTGACCAATGTTGTGGGCCATGACTGGGTTCCTTTTTTCGGTGCGTGGGCTAAGCCGTGGTGCTTGGTGGGCAATTATGCCGCAAGTTGGGCGGTCGTTGGGTTTAATCCGTCAGGCTCAGAATTTGGCCGTCGCCGTGGTGTGACCGTCCAAGCGTCCAAGGGTGTTGGTGCCAACATGGCCGTGATTGCGCCGACCATTGACGGCAAGCGCCAAAACCCGCGTCGTGGTCGCCGTCCAACACCAGAACCTTCGGCCCAGGTGCGGATTGCAGCGCCCGGACGGCCTTCAGCGACAGGGGACTGGTGTACTGGAAGCGCGCGAAAAGCGTCACAAGGCTTTGCTAGGGCGGAAATTCGCCGTTTGTTCAGGCCGTTGTGCTTATGCCATTCTGAGGCGTTTTTGTCGCGTCGCGGGGCGGGGCGGGCCTTTGGGTTGCCATGAATACCTGCCAATTTTGGCCGTCACGGGCGTCTGGTGAGGTCGATATTTTTCGATGCGCCGTCAAAATGGCGGGGTTCCGGTCGCCGGGAGGTTCACCTAGCGGGATTGCGGGACAAGGGCAGTCTGTCACCGCCTATCCATCGCGGGGCCACGCCCAAGGGTTTCAATGCTTGGCTATGCCCCCTAGCTCAAGTATCAACTTCTTGGTCAAATCCACCCGCTTCCGCCGCCTATTGAACAGCCTCCCGACTTTCGCCGATATTTTCACGTTTCCGCTGTCATCCCGCCGCCCTTCCGCCAATCGCGGGCAAGTGCCTACCTACCCCCCCTGTGCTAATTCAGCACTCTGCCGCAAATTCCAGCCAAGTCCAAGCCCGCGCCGAATGGCCACGCCAGCTACCGCCCCCCCCTCTATTTTCACGGATAATTCGGGCGGCAGTCTCCAGAATGAAGTGCAACACCGAAGCTGTGATAAGGTGTTGCTATGGGAACCGAATACAAGCATTTGAGCGCGGACGAGCGGGCCGCGATA
>JBJSYU010000231.1:0-4713 GCA_046089945.1 Candidatus Methylumidiphilus sp. | reverse complement strand
GTGAGGCGATCCAGGCGGCGGGCGGGGCGTCGCAAATCCACATTTACCCCGACGCCCCGCATGCCTTTTACGCCGACTACCGCCCAAGCTACCGCAAGGACGAAGCCGAGGACGGCTGGCGGCGGCTGCTGGAATGGTTTCGCGGACACGGAGTTTGAGCAGTCCGACGTAGCGCCGACATCCTGTCGGCCAACGTAGCGCCGGCATCCTTGCCGGCGTTTACATTTAGAGCGCCGGCAAGCCTGCCGGCCCCACGACTGCGCAGCCGACGCTGCCCGACATCAGCCCGCCAACGCCCGGCACTCGTCTGAGCTATGATTCTGCCAGCGGTTTTCGCCCATTTGCGCAAACCCACCCCACTCCAGTTTTCACCACACTTAACAAGAGAGGCACCAACATGAGCAGCATCACGCGGGAATGGAACGGACTAGTCAACCGGCTGTTGAGCGGCCCCGGATATCGGGCGTCCATCGATCTGCGCGCCGGGCTGGCCGGCGGCGCCTTCTTCGGGCTGATGATGCTCGTCGGCACCGGCAACACCTGGGTGGCGGTGAATGTCTGGGCGGGCGCGTTCCTGACCTTCGCCAACATCCTGCGCTTCGACGACCAGCGCATCGGCCTCGCCTCCGGGTTCCTCGCGGCGATTTGCGCGTCGGGCGTCATCGGCGCGGTGTTCAGCCCGGACATCGGCTGGCTGACCTCGCTGGGCGTGTTCATTGCCGTGGCTCCCGCCGTGCACATGATGGACACCGAACCGGGCTGGGGCCGCAACGGCCGCAACGTGCTGGCAGTACTTTGGGCGACCGCCGCCACCACGGTTTTTCTGCTGTGGTTCCTTGAAACCCACAGCCTTTACAGCCCTTGGATCTAGGCGGGCATCACCGGCCGAGTAGACCCAAGCGATTCGACATTGCTGGGCGGGGCATTCGCCCCGCCCCGCTCCGCGCCGGAACCATAAACCCATCGCCAGCCCGCCGTTTTATCCTTAAAATCGCCGCATCGCCGCCTTTTCCATTCAGCAGGAGTCGTTCATGAAACCCCGCCCGCCCTTGCATTGGCTGATTGCCGCGTCGTTGGCCTTGCCCGCCGCCGACTACACTCTCGTTGCCAAAGCCGCCACGCCAGCCCACCTTGCCGACAAAGGCGCAAGCCGCGTGGCAGAACAAACCCAACGCGGCGACCGCCTCGCCCTCGTCATCGGCAACAAAGACTACGCCAGCGCCCCGCTGCAAAACCCGGTCAACGACGCCCGCGACATCAAAGCCGCGTTGGAGCAAGTCGGCTTCCGCGTGATTTACCGCGAGAACGCCACCAAGATGAAAATAGTCGAGGCCGTGCGCGAATTCAAAAGCGGCTTGGGGCCGGACAGCGTCGGTGTGGTGTATTTCTCCGGTCACGGTGCGCAGGCTGACGGCGAGAACTATTTGATTCCGGTCGGGGCCGACATCCGCAGCAAGGCCGAGCTGCAAGAATTTGCTTACAACGCCCGCATGATCTTGGGCGAGATGGAAGACGCCGGCAACCGCGTCGACATCCTGATTCTTGATGCCTGCCGCAACAACCCATTCAAAGGCTTTCGCGGCGGAGCCGACGGGCTGGCGATGATGTCTGGGCCAAAAGGCTCGCTGATTGCCTACGCCACCGCGCCCGGTTCCGTGGCGGCTGACGGGGCCAGCGGCAACAGCCACAACGGTGCTTACACCGGCTATTTGAAGCAATACCTGACGCAACCGGGTTTGACGGTCGAGCAACTGTTCAAGAAAGTGCGGCAAAACGTCATCGCGCAAAACCCGCAGCAAGTGCCGTGGGAAAACTCGTCGATCACAGGCGAGTTTTGCTTTGCGGGTTGTGAGGGCGGATCAACGCAAACTGAACTGCCGCCCGCTGCGCCGGTAGCGAATCCGCAGCAACAGGAAACCGCTTTCTGGAATGGCGTGAGAGACAGCGACAATCCGGTTGATTTTGAAGAGTATTTGAAGGAGTATCCGGAGGGACAGTATGTGAATTTAGCGCGAAACAATATCAAGCGGTTGCGCCGACAATATTCCCATGAGGAACTTGAAGCGCTAAAGATTTTTGAAAAAATGTAGGAGGCGACACATGAAACATAAAAAAGCATTTCTGTTATTCAGTATTGTATTGGCAAATACCAGTTGCTCTCTATATATGCACAATAAAGCCGCAATGACGTTTACCGAAGCGGAAAGGCTGCCTAAAGATGTGGCTTTGAAATATTTGGAAGAGAAGTTCAAATATACGGATGTGGAGAACATTATTAATAAAGACTTTATAGTTGCTGAAAAAAATTCTTACGATTTCTGCAAAGAAGCTTACGGTGATAACTGTCGAAAACCGGGTACTACTACATGTCAATTTAACCAAGGAAAATCGCTTCTAATCGGCACTAAAATGACTACGTTGCAAAGTGGTAGTGATTTTGCGGGTACATATGTTCATGATTATGAAAATAAAATCATTGGAAAGCTATGGATTGAAAATGTAAAACTTAGGGCTGTAAGCATTAATTACTCTCGACTAGGTGATGGAGAAGTAGATTCGTTGCTTCGTGCCTACGCATCCGAATATGGCACTGTTACCATAAAGGCTAAAAAAATGCTTGAACCCAACGGCCAAGAATGTTCAGCGTTTTCATCCAATACCCCTGGCTATCAATGTATCCTAGCTAGTTGCGAAATATATCTTGACCATAGTACTCCACTAAAAAAAGTGGGTGCGGCGCTTAACGCGCTTGGCATAGAGATTGGTATGTAGCCAGCCGGGTAGGGTGGGCAAACGGCTCTATCGTTTGCCCACGCGGAATCTGGCGCGAATCGGTGGGCAGGCAAAAAGACGCCCGCCCACCCTACTCAATTCAAGCCGGGTAGGTCGGGCACGGCTTTATCGTGCCCGACGTTTCTCGCCACACCATGAATGTCTGGCGCAAAAAGTAAACAAAGGACTAAGCTACCTGCCCCATGAACCATCCAACAGGATAAAAACCATGAACAGCCCCGCCCGCAAATTGGCAACGTATGAAGACCTATTCGATCTGCCGGACAACCTAATCGGCGAGATCATCAACGGACGTTTGATTACGCAACCAAGGCCCGCCCCGCGCCATGTCCGCACCCATTCAAGCCTAGAAATAGAAATTGGCGGGCCATTTGACCATGGCAAAGGCGGCCCCGGCGGCTGGTGGATATTGATCGAACCAGAATTGCACATAAGCGGCGACATACTGGTTCCCGACTTGGCAGGTTGGCGGCGGGAACGGATGCCGCGTTTGCCCGATACCGCTTGGTTTGAAACCGTGCCGGATTGGGTTTGCGAAGTCTTGTCGCCTTCCACCGCCCGCGACGACCGCGCCGAAAAAATGCCGCTCTATGCCAAAATGGGCGCAAAACACGCTTGGCTGGCTGATCCAATTTTGCGGACATTAGAGATTTATGAAAACCAGCAAGGCCACTGGCTGCTGCTGCAAACCTTGGCGAATAGCGCGCAAGTGGTTGCTGCGCCGTTTGCGGCGGTTGAATGGGAATTGGGGGTTTTATGGGCGGATTGACAAACGCCTAAGATACTTCGCCATGCCTGTTTAACAAAACCAACTGGAGAATAACTTATTGGTCGCTCCAACACGGAAACGATCAATCAGCCCGGCAGAGCGCACTGCGCGTACCGCAACACTGGACATGGCCCGGCCCCATCGACAAGCTGCGGATGGGTATCAACCTAAAATTTTGATGAGGAAAACACCATGACGGCGATCACCCAACTTTCGCAATTAGATTTAAACGCCACCTACAGCTACGCCGATTATTTGACGTGGCAATTTGAAGAAACCGTGGAGCTGATACGCGGCAAGATTATGCTGATGTCACCCGCGCCGAATGTGAATCATCAGCGGGTTTCCCGAAACTTATCACTGGAACTCGGCAATTATTTCCGTAAACAACCCTGCCAAGTCTTTATTGCCCCGTTCGATGTCAGTCTGTACGACCGCCGCAAATCCAAACTCGCCGACCGCGACATCCTCAGCGTCGTGCAGCCGGATTTGTGCGTGATTTGCGATCCTGAAAAATTGACCGTGCAAGGCTGTAGCGGCGCGCCGGACTGGATCATCGAAATCCTCTCGCCGGGTAACAGTAAAAAAGAAGTGCGCTTGAAATACGATTTGTACCAAGAAAACGGCGTGAAGGAATACTGGCTGGTGTTCCCCTACGAATGCAGCGTCCACCAGTTCATCTTGGATGAAGCCAGCCAGCGCTACCAACTCCACGCCATGTACGCCCAAGACGAACGCGCCGCGCCGTTGTTGTTTCCAGATTTG
The DNA here is from genome assembly GCA_046089945.1 of Candidatus Methylumidiphilus sp. Lineage (GTDB taxonomy): Bacteria > Pseudomonadota > Gammaproteobacteria > Methylococcales > Methylococcaceae > Methylumidiphilus. The sequence goes on along the minus strand of JBJSYU010000231.1, from coordinate 386 downwards.
CAAATTGACTTAGGGGACGTGTTTGCCGACTAAACGCCTAGATGGGCAGCGCGGTTTTTGATCGTTGCCACGCTCCGGCGTCGCGTTTCGGGACGCGTTCCCGCGCTGGAGAGACTGTGAAAGTATTCTAGGACTTACGCAAAATATAATTAAAGGGTATATAAATACTGGTGTTTCTATAGTATGCTTCACGCCCATGAGCACAAGGGTGGTGTTCTGAACCTGGACATTAAACTAAAAATCCAGATGCATATCTGTTGATGAAAGGGCCGATTACGATATCGTGCATCGTCTCTAGCTTGGAAAAGCAAATGGTCTTCCTGGCCAGCCGTTTTATCCGCGTTCGCAACGTTAAATGCTTCCGCTCTATGTTTTGGGTGTTTCGT
>JBJSYU010000230.1:0-10225 GCA_046089945.1 Candidatus Methylumidiphilus sp. | reverse complement strand
TACTGGTCGGTCAACACCCCAATCAGCCCAATGCGCACACTGTTCATAATGATCGTGATTGGAATGCTAGACACAAACACAATCGCGCGCTGCCACAGCGGCGCCTTGAAAAAATACGCGCACATGAACGCCACGCTCATCAGCGGGAACAAATAATTCAGCCCGCTGCACGCCTCAGCCACCTGCAACTGGTAAGACCCCAAATCGATGACGTTGCCTTCCAGATACACGCTGATATCAAACAGCCGGATGATATAAACCCCCAGTTGCGAAGACAGCAGTTGTAGCTTTGCCGATAGACCTTGAAAAATGAACATTGGCAAAGGAATGCAGAATGACAAAAACAACAAAGGCACCCAGATTGATTTGAATATCGCCTCGCCGGCTATGGCCAACGCAATCCCCATCAACACCACAATCAACGAATATTGCACGATAACGTCCAACGCGCTAAGCCTGCCCAGCAGGTAAAGCGCGACACCGGCCAGCAAGAAGGCGATGCCAAGATTGGAGCCTGACAACTTAAGCTTTGCCAGTTCATTTTTTTGCTGCCAGATCAAAAAAGCCGCTATGAACGGAATGAAAGAGCCATGGCTATACTCCTCCGTAGTGAACCAACTGCCAACCACCCAAGCCCAACTGTCGAAGAAAAGAAAAGCCAGAATTGGAATAATCAGCAGCAGCTTGATGTAGACACCTGCGGGCAGTTTCCAGAGCAGCGGTTTAGGGAGGCTGGTTGCGCTATTCATGGGTCTTTGGACTCGCTTATTGTTTAATAGTGTTCATAAATTCTTTGGTGGCTTTCCACCACTCCGCCTCATCATCCCAAGTTTGCTGCCAACCTCCCCAAATGACGATGCCGTCCGCATATTTTTTGACGGTTTCCAGCTCCATTTTCCAGTAATCTGGATGGATATAGTCGTTTCCTAGGAGGGGATTTGATTCGTGATATTGCGGCCAAAGAAAAACATATACCGGCTTGCCTTTTGCAAGCCGCCGTGCTTCGGCCATTTGGGCTATAGCATACTTCACCCAGCCGTCACGATCCGCATAAAACGTGTACAGTGATGGCATCACAATGTCTTGCTGATCGACTATAGCCTGCATCCGGTCATTCTCGATCCGCCATTGCGCCGCTTGCTCCGGGCCTTTGCTATTGCTGGCCCGCCAATAATCTGGATAGGGAATGCCATAATTGCCGAACTGTGTGCTGGGCGACAGTTTTCGGAACGTAGCAAGCAGTTGCAATTGTTTGGCAAGATTTTCAGGGTTATATTCGCCATTAGGTTCAGTGACGAGCCAGTGCTCAACGTCAATCACTAGAATTGAATTTTTGATGTCCAATTGATTTACGGCATTTTTTATTCTAAGCAAATCCGGCATTTTTGAAATATCTTGCCCATCTTTCCACAACTGCGCTTGGTAGGCAATTTTGATAGGCTTTATCCCATATGGTGATAAGTCTGGCTTATTCACAAACAGCAAGCCATCAAAGACCTTAAACTCTGCTTTTGTCAACTCTAACGTTGACGGGCCATCCGCAAAGCAATGGGCTTGCCAGAGCAGCAGCAAGGTAAGAAATAATTGAGTTCGCAAATGGCGCATGGAGAGTTACGGCCTGAGGTAGGGTGTCACAGTTGATTTGCGCTGCGGCCACGGTAGGCCATCAGTCAATTTAAAAGGGCAAGCTTGTCTAAATCACACGGTATGGCCTAGGCTCCGCAATTTGAGTTCCATCACTTTGATGTCAATCATCAACTCATAAAAAGTGCGCAATAGACAAAAAACCAGGCCAGCTTTGCCATCGAGAAAACCGCCTCTAAGCAAATACAGGAGCAAGAATACAATCAACGGGCGACCAGGCAAGACATAGAGCAACGCTTTGAAAAATATTCTCCGCTGCGCAGGATCGCTAGAGATGCAGTCACGCCAGCGCTGCTTTGCGACGGTATTGCCACTAAACTTGACCTGCGCTTCCATCGTTGAATAGCGGTTATGCTTTTCGATCCAACAAAAAAATCCTTTGTTAAAAGGGTTATGCAGAATATGCCCGTTGAGCAATCCGACTTTTCCATCAGCTATATATTCCTCATTGACCTCGCGTTCAACGCGGATGCGCCCTAAACGCACTAAGCGGCCAAACCATGTGGGATAGCCGCCGCTGCGCCGAATCCATTTCCCCAGAAAAAAATCCTTGCGGCGGAACCGATACATTGCAAACTCATCGCCACCCGCTGCGACCGCCGCCAACATTTCCTTCGCTAATTCTTCTGTTACAATCTCGTCTGCATCAACCATCAACACCCACGGATATTTATAAGGTATTGCGTTCAGGCCAAAATTGCGCTGTGTGGCGTAATTATCAAAAGCCCTTTGCTCAAAGCGAACGCCATGTTCACGGGCGATAGATTCAGTGGTGTCCATGCTAAATGAATCCAGCACGACCACATCATCGCACCATTGCAAAGACTTTAAGCAGTTACCAAGGTTTGCTTCTTCGTTGAGCGTGATAATTAGCGCTGATATGCACATTGTAAACTAATGCTCGGCTGATATTCTGAATGGCGGGTTTTTTCTTAATGGCTGCAAGTAAATCCTAGATAGCACTCTATCAGTGCTATCCCTAATAAATTGGCAACCGGTTAACCAGACGCGGGTAGCTGATATTTTCTGGCCTAAATAGACGCGCTAGCCAAGTCGGGTAAAGCTGTGCATGTTTAAGCCATGCGCCCATGAAAAAATCTTTTCGCCTTATGCGATATGCCGCATGCTTCGACTCTATGGAAGATGACGCCTGGATTTTTTGAGCCAACTCTGGTGGGCAACGCTCGTCCGCATCCAGGTATAAAACCCACGGATGTTTGGATAGTATATTTTGCGCAGACCAACTTTGGTGGCTAGGCCAGTTGTCGAATTTGCGATGCATCACACGCGCAACCTTAGCCGTTGCTATTGCCATGCCTTGATGTGAAATGAACGAATCGAGTACAGCAACATTGTATGACCAAGACACGGTGTCTAGGTACGCGCCAATATTGATTTCTTCATTTAAAGTAAGTATCAAAGCGGAGACGCCATTCATGGTTTTTTTCTCGCCACGATAATCATTGACATTGCTAAAATAGGTATGCGGCCTACGCGCTTGGTTTTCAAAACCTCAAAGCCTGCTTCGTTTAACAGGGTGGTCAAAGTTGCAATTGACCAGAATTTTATATGGCCGTCGTCCCAGAGTGCGGTAAAGTGTTTATCCATTTTTCCGGTTAAGGCCAATGCTAGGTTTTTCCAATAGCCATGGTATGGTGTTGATACTATCGCAATGCCGCCGGGCAACACTAATTCATGTAGGGTCGCAGCGTATTTTCGCGGATAATAGACATGTTCAACCACTTCGAGGCTGACAACCAATGGAAACTGGCCGTAGCTAGTCCGTAAGTCATCATACGCCGACCCAACCGACAATTTTAGTTCTGGATGGTGGGTATTGGCTTGGGCGATGCCTTGTGTGGAGGGATCAACTCCAGTGACTTCAAATCCGACTTTTGTCATTTCATAAGCCACTGCGCCATTGCCGCAGCCTAGCTCAAAAACCCGCCTGTCATCACCCATGCCCATATTTGGCAAATTGTTCAGAATATCCATCAAACTTGGCAGGATATAGCTATGGGAATGGTTGAGTTCACTGTCTTCGTAGATATATTCTGTGGTGCCTTCAGTCGATGCCATGATTTTTCTCTCCCCGAGTGATATTACAGTCAGTGTTAAGTTCGCCAGCCTCTAAAGAAGTGGACAAAACCCTTGTCTTGACAAACTGGGCCGGTGTGCCAGCGACAACCGTCCACGCTGCCACATCCTTAATCACGCTGGCGCGCGCCGCAACGACAGCGCCATCGCCAATATGCACACCAGGGCCGACAAATACATCTGCGGCCACCCAGACTTTATTGCCAATATGGATAGGTGATGTAATGAGCGGCATATGAGCTTGCCGGTAGTCATGGCTCGCGCTGCACAGGTAGCTGTACTGGCTCACCGTAGAATGGGCACCAATAGTAATGGGCGCGACACAATAACAATCAACATCATCAGCGAGGCAGCTATAATCATGCATCGTTAAATTCCAAGGTGCCCATATCTTCGCGCTGGGATAGGGATGCGCGCCTTTGCCAATTTTTGCGCCAAACCGCCGCAGAAGAAAACAGCGCCAACCATGCAATGGCCTAGGCGATAAGCGATAGAGCGAAAGCCATACCAGCTTCCACAACATTCGCGCCAGCCGGTTCTTCAAAGAGTGCGGACTCGCATCCATAGGGGGTGTTTGTGGCATTGTTGATATTTTTCTTAAACTGGCTTGGGAACGTCACAGATGAAGCATGTGGGTTGTGTCAGCATATGCTCATGGATAGCTATTTCTGCCGTTTCAAAGCGCGGCTTAATAAATCTTGCTGGAACCCCCCCAACTATCGCATACGCTGGCACATCCCGTGTCACCACAGCACCAGCGCCAATGATGGCCCCGTTCCCAATTTTCACCCCTCGTATAATAGTCACGCCATGGCCGACCAAAACATCATGGCCAATTTCTGTGATGGTCGATTCCGGCCTACCAGCAAACCTTATAGGCACACCGGGCTGGTCGAAGCGGTGATCCGCGCCAGTGATGACCACATCAGAAGATAGGCAGCTATAGTTTCCGATATGCACATGCGGGGCTATTTCCGAATTTTGGCCTATGTATACATAGTCGCCAGCGACAAAGCCAGGCCGGTGGATGCTTACATTTTTGCCAACATGAAAGCCCTGGCCTACGCGAGCTGTTCTAAACTTGGTAAATAGGAAAAACCGCACTCTTATGGCCTTGAGCAGTTTTTTTATGTTGGCGGCGATCATACGGTTTTAGTCACTCTGATTTGGGCCTGCGTGTTTGCGCGTGTGGCGTCCAAGAATAGGCGTTTTTGTTTTTTTTGCGTTTTTTCTTGGTAAAGGACGGGTGACAAGATGCCTAACAGGAACAGCAAGGAGGTTGGGTTTCCAACGTTAATCAAGAATCTTTCAAAAAAAGCCAAAAACACGTAGCCAATTGAGATGCCAAAAAGTATGCTATGCGCATGCTTGTATTCAGGTAATTTCGATTTTCTCCATAACATGAATACACCAGACAGCACCAGATAAATGACGGCCAAAAAGCCAATTAGGCCAATTTCGGCCAGCATGGCAAGATAGCCATTATGCGAGGAAGATCCAACGCTCAACAGTTTTTCGTGTGCGCGAAAACCTACGCCAAATAAAGGATTGTCCTCAAAGAGTTTGATGGTTTCCATCCAGGCGTAAATGCGCCCGGAAGCGCCAGATGTGATGCCTCTGTCTCTGGTGTTCAAGTCCAGAAAATCGTCGATGATTGGGCCAATCACATCCCAAAAGTACAGTCCGCTGGTAAGCACTAACGCCATGATTAAGAGAAATGCTGCTTTAGTGCTAATTTTGCTGCCTTGCATGCGCATCAGTGTGATTGCCGCCAACCCAAGCATAGCCCCTGCGGCGGATCCCCGGGAACCAGTCAAGTAAATGATGATGAACAATTCAGAAAAAATAACGTATCGCAAAATAATATTCCTGAAAGCCATAGCAGCCAATGAGGCTGAAAATGCCACCATGGCTATGGAATTTGGATTTAGTATTTTTTTGCCTTCGCCTAGTCGCTCTCCTGGGGCATAGTCATAAAGTGTGAATAGCAGCAATATGATACCCATCAGCAATGCATATAGCTTCATTCCGCCTTCTAGCTGGCGGCTGTCGATGTTGCTGAGGAACTGCAACGAAATTAAAGTGCTGGCAATGGTCAACCCGATAAAGGCCAAAGACGTGAAAGGGGTTGGGCTGGCAAATGAGGACAGTATGCTAAATAAGAAGAATATGCAGATTGCAATAAGGCTTCCTGTGCGGATTTTGGTCGGCTTGAATTTATGTTTGCTCCCAATAAAATACAGCAAAGGCCAAATGATGGCGATCACGAGGAGAACCAAATAGAGTATTCCTTCAGAATTGTCGTGCGACTTTAACGAACTCATCAGGCGGATGCTAAACACCCCTCCTAGCCAGAAGGCTAAGCATTTACCAATCCATGAAGAAGATAAATGGGGTGGTCGATCTGTGGTTTTTAATGCTGGCATCTGGCAATCAAATAATTAGTTGTGGCGCAAGCTTAGGCGCAATATTATGAGCATGGAAAGCGCTTCGGTGGCAACCGCCATGGTTGATGAATAGGCCAAGCCAATTACCCCATAATCTGGTGTCAAGAGATAAGCTGAAACAGCAATGACTGCCCAAGACAAAACCAATGCCAGCACAGGGCCGCTATAGTTTGACAACGAATACAGGGAGTAACGAGTCAGCCGGGAAACGCTCAACAACGGCAAGGCGTATATTATAATCGACAAGATATCTGCGGTTTTTTCCGCGTCACTGAGGGAAAATCGGCCACGCAGGAAAACCAGTTTCACCAAATATTCCGAAAACCATGACGCCACGCTTACAACTGCTAGGCCGAACAAAAACAACCAGCCGCCATAGCGTTTTAGCATTGCATAGCCTTGTCGGCGGTCTTTGCCGAAGGTTTCCGCTAGGCGTGGATAGACCACGGTGGACAGCGGCATCACCACTAGGCTCAAGGGTATGCTGACGAGCGTCCACGCATAAAAAAACGCCGAGACGGTTCCTGCCTCGAACGTGGAGGCGAAGCTTTTTTCGGTCATCGCAAAGCCTTGGAAGGCCACTTCGCCGACGATGACAATAGCCACCGCTTGCCACACACCGGCCAGCACATGTTTTGTGTTGGGAGGGCGTCGGCGATAGCTGAAATCCGCAACGCGGAGGAAAACGGCAGCGGTCATGGCAAACACCAAAGCGTTGCCAATAATAAACCCATATAACAGAGCGATGACGCCTAGCTCATTGCCAAAGGTTAGCACGCTGATGATGCTGCTGGCCGAGACAATAGATCCTGCCAGCATCCCAGGGCTAAAGATGCGCAAAACATTTAAGCTGGCCCGCATCAGTCCAGACAGGTTTGCCAGCACAATGGCGATGAGCAGCCAAGACAAGACAAACACCCCAAATTCCTGCTGTGCGCCAGTAAATCCTGGGAATATCCAGGCAATCAAATAGCCTGAATAATTATACAGCACAATAACGGTGAAAAGATTGACGAGCAGCAGGATTTTAACCAGCTTGGCTAATTGTTCAGTGACCCGTTCCGCGTTGTTTAAGTCGGCGCTTTTGGAGATGAACACCATTTCCAGCGCATTGCCAATCTGTGTGCCGAAAAACAGGTAAAACCCTGACATGGCCACATACACGTCCAGTTCTTGGCTGAGGCCGAATTTGGAAGAGACGGCCAATTCTCTTGCCAAGCCTAGCGCCAAGGCGATTCCGCTGAATGCCGAATAGCGGCCTAAAGACAGAATTTTTTTAATCATTGCGGCGGTACGGATAAAATGCCGCAATATCTTAACGCGCTGCGGACACCCGCAATGGGGTCGGCTTTGTCCCGCCATGCCTGCAATACTGCGGCGGAAGCGGATTTCAAGCTGTCGATGCGGTCTGGGGAGGTAGCTTCTTGTAAGCGAGCGCTGAGCATTTCAACATCGTCCGTCGGGAAAGTCCAGCCATTGCCGCTCTCTTGGATTAACTCCGGGGCCGCGCCTACCGCATGCGAGCATATTACGGCCAAGCCCGCCGCCACCGCCTCATTGACGACTAACGCCCAGGCCTCGTAATGGCTGGGCAGCACCAGCAAATCGCAGGCACGATATAGTGCGGCCAAAGTCGCTTGGCTACCAATGAATCCAGTCCAGATAATGCGTGAGCGCAGGTTTTCTGGGGTTAAATTGTGCAGTTGCGCCGCTTGCGGGCCGTCGCCGACGATAACCATATCCCAGTCTTGGCGTAATTCGGAAATCTGGCTGAAGGCTTGGAGCAATAAGTCCACCCGCTTGAGTGACACGAGGCGTCCGCTGAAAATGATGCGGCGGTGGTTTGCCGCCAAACCGAATTGTTCTTTGACTTGGGCAAGTTGTTCGGCGGAAACCTGCTCGATCAGTGTGTAGTCTGGTTCGTTCGGCACAAGGAATATTTTATCAGGAATCACGCCGTATTTTTGAAAATATGCGCTGCCTAAGCTGCCGCAGGGCATGACGCCTGCGCATTGTGCAAGTATGCGCGGAAGCACGGCCTGTTTGATTTGTGCTTTTAGGCCGCTGCTGCGGTCACCGCGAATATTGCTGTCGGCCAAGATGAACAGGGGTATGCCGTTGCGCTTGCACCACCTAAGAATACGCAGCCGCCCTAGGTCGTTGTAGCCAAGCATGATAACCGCTTTGGCGCTGTCCGTCTGCAATTGCTGTATCACTCGGCCCGCCTTAGCCCATTCGTGCAGCATGGCGGGCAGGGTTATTTTTCCGGTGGCGCGTTCACCTATGCCAAAGCGGGTGACGGGAAACTCGCGGGGTGCCTCTGTCGGCCATTCTCCCATGCTGTAATCATGGGTGTAATACACCACCAGCCTGATTTCGGGTATTTCTCTTGCCATGCGCCGATAGGAATGCAGGCCATAGGGCGTTACGCCATTGCTGATGATGGCGAGTGTGGGCGGTGTCGTGTCCATTAAAAATAGGGCGTGGTGGTTCTGATGGGGTCTTGCATTGCTGTAAATAGGGATTAGCCGTATCCAACAAATTGGCTTATTGGCTAAGGTTTAAAATAGTCCGCCAACGCGCCAATGCCGCCTGTCGGCCATAGGTGCTGACCAGGGATGCGCGGCCGGTATTGCCCATGGCGAGCCGCACGTCTTCTTGCGTGGACAGTGCCAAAATCTTGTCCCGCAACACCTCGGCCTGACCCTCGGCGACGGCGTGGCCGCAGCCTATCTCGGCAATCAAACAGGGGATTTCCCCCGATGGGTCGCCGATGAACAGCACCGGGCGGCCGGCGGCGGCGATGCCGTAGAATTTGCTGGGCACGATCAGCCCTTCCAGTTCGGGCTTGAGGCTGACGATATGCACGTCGGCGGCGGAGAGGCTGGCGGACAGGCTGGCGCGGGGCTGGTAGGGCTGGAAGACGAAGTTGTCGAGCGCGCGCTCGGCGGCGGCTTGTTTGAGCGCGTCCAGCTTGGCGCCGCCGCCGATGATGAGGAAGGCGATGTCGGGCTGGCCGCGCAGGGCGGTGGCGGCATCGAGCAGGGTGGCGTAGTCGTGGCCGCGGCCTAGGTTGCCGGAGTAGCCGACGACGAATTTGCCGTCCAAGCCCCAGGCGTGGCGCAGCGGGTTGTCGGCCGGGGCGATGGGCTGGATTTGCTCGGCGTCGGCCCAGTTGTGGATGACGTGGACGCGCCCGGCGGGGACGCCCGCAGCCAGCAGCCGCTCGCGCATGCGTTCGCCGATGGCGATGTTGGCGCGGGCGGCGCGTAGGGAATAATCGCGCAGGCGGCGCAGCAGGCGGTAGGCCGGGCCGCTGGCGAGTTTGACGCCGAGCGCGGCGGCGACTTCCGGGAATAAATCCTGCGCCCAGTTGACCAATTCGGCGGATTTGACACGGGCGGCGAGGGCGGCGACGACGGAGATCAGCGGCGGGTCGGTCTTGGCGATGACGGTGTCGCCACGACCGGCCAGCGCCAGCAGTTTGGCAAAGGCGGTCAGGTAGAAGCTTAAATAGTCAAAGGCGCGGCCGGCGAGGTTTTGGCGGCCAAAGCGGGACGTCCAGACGCGGTGGACGCGGACGCCTTGGATTTGCTCGAACGCGGCGAGGCTGGCTTTGGGGTTGTCGTAGGCTTGGCGGCTGGCCACGACATGCACTTCGTCGCCGCCGCCTTCGGCCAGCGCAAAAGCGAGGTCGCTGAGCATTTGGCTGGTGGCGGAGTGGTCGGGATAAAAGTAGCGGTTGACGAAGATGAGTTTGCGCATTCGGGGCTGGGGGCTGCGGTTTGCCGGGGTTAGCCTCGGCGCTGGGGTTCGTGGGGCCACGCATATAATATGCCAAAATCTACTGGGCTAGGCCGCAACTTGCGCAAGCCCTTGCCTGCGCGGCTTGCCGCTGTCCGCTTGAGTGGCGGCGGGCTTGGGGATTGGGGTTTACGTTGTGGCATATGGCGCAGTTTTGCCGCCATATCACTTGCAATAGCTGCTGGGGCCGGGCAGGGCGGGTGTGTTAAGTCGTGTTGCGCGGCGGCGGGTGT
>JBJSYU010000229.1:0-7843 GCA_046089945.1 Candidatus Methylumidiphilus sp. | reverse complement strand
GGCGGCACGGCGGTCGGCACCGGCATCAACGCGCATCCGCAGTTCGCGGCGAAGATCGCCGCGTCGCTGGCCGAGGCCACCGGCCTGCCGTTCACGCCTAACGCCTCTTTTTTTGAGAGCCTCAGCAGCCAGGACGCGGCGGTGGAGCTGTCCGGGCAGTTGAAGACGATAGCCTGCAGCCTGATGAAAATCGCCAATGACTTGCGCTGGATGAATTCCGGGCCGCTGGCGGGCCTGGGCGAAATCGAGCTGCCGGCTTTGCAGCCGGGTTCCAGCATCATGCCCGGCAAGGTCAACCCGGTGATTCCTGAGGCGACGTGCATGGTGGCCGCGCAGGTCATCGGCAATGACGCGGCAATCACGCTGGCCGGGCAGTCCGGCTCGTTCCAGTTGAATGTGATGCTGCCCTTGGTGGCTTACAACCTGCTGCAAAGCCTGTCGCTGCTGGCGAATGTGTCGCGGCTGCTGGCCGACCAGGCCATCGCCGGCTTCACGGTGCGCGAGGACAAGTTGAACCAGGCTTTGGCTTTGAATCCGATTTTGGTGACGGCGCTGAATCCGATCATCGGCTACGCCAAGGCCGCCGAAATCGCCAAAAACGCTTACAAGACGCGGCGGCCCATCGTGGACGTGGCGGAGGAGATGACCGGCTTGGCGCGTGAGGAATTGCAGCGGCTGCTCGACCCGGCCAAACTGACGGAAGGCGGCATTCAGGAATAAGCGTGCTGGAAGCGGCGCGGGGCCGTCAGCGTTTGAAAAATGCGCGGTTTTTGCTTACTCTTGCCGACGCTTCGATTTCCTTTTTCCGCTACTAGCGAGGAACGCCTGTGTCAAAACCATTTCACGTCTGTCTGCTGGCCGCCGCTTTAGCCCTGGCCCTACCCGCCGCCCATGCCGCAGGGGGCATAGACGCCACCAGCGGCTATGGCATGCCCGCGCCCGCGCCCGCCAAAACCAAGCCGGTCAAGACCGAAAGCTACGGCACCGCCATCAGCAACAAGCTCGGCGCGGGCTTTGCCAATATTTTGCTGGGCGTTGTGGAGGTGCCGAAGAATGTCGTCAACACCACGAACGACGGCAACATGGCCTTGGGCGTCACCCTCGGCGCCGTCAAGGGACTCATCCACATGTGTGGTCGCGGCATGGCCGGCGCTTTGGATGTGCTGACCTTCCCCTTGCCCACCGAGCCACTCACCACGCCGCAATACGTCTGGGAGGACACCAAGCAGGACACGCGCTACAACCCGCTGTTCCAGTTGAAATAAGCCGCGCAGCCCCGTGTCCCATCGAGCAGGCCCAGGGCGGCTGGATTTCGCCGCGCGCACGTCGGCGCAGGAGCAGTTGTTCATCCTCTCCCGCGCCGTGCAGCAAAGCCCCAACGCGATTTTGATCGCCCGCGCCGACGGCGTGATCGAGTTCGTCAACCCCAGCTTTTGCAAGCTGACCGGCTACAGCGCCGAGGAGCTGGTCGGCGAGCATCCGGGGCAGTCGCTGGGGCAGGGGGTTTCCGCGCAGTACCGGGGCTTGCGCGGGGTGTTGCGCGAGGGCCGCGACTGGCGCGGCGAGGTGCGCGGCAAGCGCAAGGACGGCGCGACGTACTGGGTGCATGAGACCATCACCCCGATCAACAACGCCGAAGGCAAGATCAGCCACTATCTGATCATCCGCCAAGACATCACCCAGCAGAAGCGCGACCACCGGGCGCTGGAGGAGAGCGAGGCGCGCTTTCGCCAAGTCGCCGAGATGACGGGCGAGTGGCTGTGGGAGCAAGACCCGCAGGGGCGCTACCTGTATTGCAGCACGGCGGTCAAGGACATCCTCGGTTATGCGCCGGAGGAGATGGTCGGGCGGCGCTACCTGGATTTCGTGCCGGAGGAGGAGCGCGCCAAGGGGCTGGCCGAGTTTCCCGGCCTCGCCGAGCAGGGCTTGGGCTTCTGCCGCCTGCTCAATTGTTACTTGCACAAAGACGGCCACACGGTGTACACCGAATCCACCGGCGCGCCGCTGTTCGACCAGCGGAAGCGGCTGACCAAATGGCGCGGGGTGGACCACAACATCACCGCCCGCAAACACTACGAAGACGAGCTGCGGCTGCGCCAGCGCGCCATCGAGGCCGCCAGCGTGGGCATCAGCATCGTTGACGCGGCGGTGCCCGGCTTCCCGATCATTTACGTCAACACCGCGCTGTGCAAGATCACCGGCTACAGCCGGGAGGAGATGATCGGGCGCAACCTGAAAATGTTGCAGGGGCCGGACACCGACCCGGCCACCGTGGCGGTGATCGTCGCCGCGCTGGCGCAGGAGCGCAAGTGCGAGGTGGTGCTGAAAAACTACCGCAAGGACGGCACGCCGTTCTGGAATGGCCTGCTGATTTCGCCGGTCAGGGACGAGAAGGGGCGGCTGACCCATTACATCGGCGTCCAAACCGATGTCACCGAGCGCCGACGCGCCGAGGAGCAGCGCCACGAGTTGGAAATCGCCTGGCAGATTCAGCTTTCCTTGCTGCCGAAAGAACCGCTTAGCCTGCCCGGTGTGCAGGTGTTCGGCGCCTGTGTGCCGGCCAGCCATGTCGGCGGCGACTATTTCGACTATTTCCGCGTCGAGAACTTTCTCGACATCGCCATCGCCGACGTGGCCGGGCACAGCGTAGGCTCCGCGTTGATTATGGCCGAGGCGCGCAGTTCGCTGAAGGCGGAGGCACGGCGGACGCGCAACGGCGGCGAGCATGGCCCCGGCGAGACGCTGCGGGTGCTGAACGAATTGCTGTTTGAGGATCTGAACCGGGCGGACTCGTTCATCTCGATGTTTTACCTGCGCTACGACCCGGACAGCCGGCGGTTGCGCTACGCCAGCGCCGGCCACAACCCGCCGCTGCTGCTGCGGCCGGACGCCTTGGCCTGCGAGCCGCTGGACGCCGACGGCATGATCCTAGGCGTGGAAAAAAACGTGGATTTCGAGGAAAAGTCTTTGCTGCTGGCGCCGGGCGACAGGCTGCTGCTGTACACCGACGGGATTGTCGAGGCCCGCGACGGGGCCGGGGAGTTTTTCGGAACGCGGCGGCTGTGCCGATTGTTCACCGCGCTGCGGAACCAGCCGCCGCAACAGGTGGTGGACGCGCTGCTGTCCGAGTTGAGCGTTTTCACTGCCGGGGCGGCCTATGAGGACGACGTCACCCTGGTCGTCGCGCAGGCGCTGTGAGTCCGCCGCTCAGCCCAGATTTTTGCGCATCTCCAACACATTGCCCTCGCCCGTCTTGCGGTAGGCGACGGAATCCATAAGCTGGCGGATCAGGAAAATGCCGCGCCCGCGCTCGCACAGCGTGCCAGGGTCGGCGCACGGCAGGCCGTCCAAGTCGAAGCCTGCGCCTTGGTCGTAGACTTGGATGACTAGCGTGTCCGTCTCGATCTTGATGCACACCCGCGACACTTGGCCCTCGCAGTGGGCATGCTGGATGGCATTGCTGAGGGCCTCGGTCAGCACTAGGTTGACGGTATAAGCCAAGCAATCGGAATCCCCGGCATATTCGGTCAAATTCCGCGCCACCTTTTCGCCGATGTCGCCGATCAGGCCCAAATAGCGCGTCTGGGTGGGGATTTCGATTTCCAGGCTAATGCGGTTCCGGCTCATGGGGCGTTCCCCCCGCGCCGCTGTGAAGCGCGTCGGCTGCGGTTGGATAGAGGTCGAAGACACGGTGCAAACGGGTCAACTCGAACATGGCCTGCACCCGCTCCTGCACCCCGGACAGGGCGAAACGCCCGTTCCGCAAGCCGGCGTTTTTATGCCCGGCGAGCAGGGCGCCCAGGCCGGAACTGTCCACAAAATGGACATCGGACAGATCCACCACCACCGCCCTCGCGCTGCCCTCCAGCGCGCGCAGCAGGCAATCCTTAAACTCTTGCGAAATGTGCGCGTCCAGGCGCTCCTCGTGCAGGCGCACCAGCGTCGCGCCGTCTTGACTGTCTAGGGTGATGTTCATGCAGTGTGCCTTAGCCGTTTAAGGTCTAGGATTCGGATTCGCCGCCCGGTCGCGGCAAGGCGCGGGCGCCCAAAAAAAAGTTACGCCAAGCATAGCCGAAATCCTCCCCGGCGTGTTGCCACAAGACGCCGGGAAATTGCTTTAAAATTGCGCCCACATCAACCCTCCGACAGCGAAACCCGCCATGCGACCGACCCTAGAAACGCCTCGCCGCCACGCCAGCCCGCTGGCCTTCTTTTGCCTAAGCCTGGGCATCGCCGCCTTCAGCCCCGCGCCTAAGGCCAACGGCTGGTCTGCGGTGGACACGCCAAACGACGGCCCCGCCCGCTCCATCGGCCTGCCGAGCAGCGGCTGCATCAGCGGCGCCCATTCCCTGCCGCTGGAAGGCACCGGCTATGAAGTCATGCACATCGAGCGCAACCGCTACTACGGCCATCCGCGCCTGGTGCAGACCATCGAAGACTTGGGCCATCTGACGGCGCGGCGCAAGCTGGGGCTGCTGCATGTCGGCGACCTCGGCCAGCCGCGTGGCGGCCCGATGTCCTTCGGCCACCGCAGCCATCAGACCGGCCTGGACGTGGATATCTGGTTTGACCTGAACCCTAGGCTGTCCGCCGGTGCCAACGCCACACGCGGCAACCTCGACGCCCCGTCCATGCTCCTCCCCTCGAAAAAAGGGTTGAACTATGCCGCCTGGACGGCAAACCAGATGGCAGTGTTGGAACTGGCGGCGAACCTGCCCGGCGTGGATCGCATCTTCGTCAACGCCCACATCAAAAAGGAGCTGTGCGAACAGGCCGAGGGCGAGCGCGAATGGCTGCGCAAAATCCGCCCCTGGCATTACCACGACGACCATTTCCATTTGCGCATGAGCTGCCCGGACGACAGCCCAAGCTGCGACGCGCAAGACCCCATCCCGCCCGGCGAGGGCTGCGACGCCAGCCTGGACTGGTGGTTCCAGCACCAGCCCGCCGCCACGCCGCCCTCCCCGCCGCCGCCCAAGCCGCGCTTGCCGCTGGAATGCCAAGATGTGCTGTCCATGCCTTAAAGCGATGTCAGTTTTTTTTTACACTCCGCAGCCCTTGATCGGGCAGGCCAGGGCGGGCTTCCAGCAGCGCAAAATCACGGCCGCAGGGCGCGGCACCAACGCCCTAGCCAAAACTAGCGCGGACTCGGCCAGCCCCTGCCGACGGAGCTTCATCAATCCCCCGCAATCGAGTGTCAGCATTTTTTACACACCGCTGTCCGCCTTTGAGCGCCCCAGGGTGGCTTTGCAGAATGGCCGCAGCTTCAAGGGCGCAGCCCGCCGCTGCCGCCGCCAAAACCGCTTGAAGCTCCGATTCCGTCTCAAACAGCGACATACTGGAGCAAAGCCACCACATGGGGCGACGGAACACGATTCGCCTAAAACGCCCTTGAATCCGCCGATGCCGCTGCAAGCTTCAGGACGGAACGCACCCAGCTGTCAGCTTTTTTTACAGATCCTTTGCGCCGCGTCGGCACACGGCCACCCGGAAAACCTAAATATAGGTTTTAAAATTAAAAATTATTTTTGGCACAAACTGTGCTAACTTGTGAAACGTGTGGACGACTAGCTCAATGCCTAAACTTATATTATATTTAGGCCGCGCCCTTAACCCCTTAGCCCCTTAAATTTTTAGGAAAACACATGAACCGTAAACTTTTACCCTTCGCCGTTTTAGCGGCATTGTCTGGTGGCGACGCCAACGCGTTGCTGATCGACAGCTTTTTGACCCCTACAAGCAGCCTTTCTGCTATCAATGGGCCGGCCGGCCCTACGTTGGTGACCGGCGCAACGGTTACTGTTGGTAATTCCCGTGAGCTGGCGGTCACCGCAGTCGGCGGAACCGCTACCAATAAATCTGTCACGGTTATAGCCGGTGGCGGTGAGTTAAGCGTAGCTAATGGCCCAGACACAACAAGCACCTCAACGGTTGTGTGGGACAATGGCGGCACCGACGTCCTTGGCGCGAATTTGACTGACGGGGGTGCTTCCAACGCGCTGAAGCTGCAGATCACCAAGATTGACCTAGGCTTTGTGACCCTGACGTTTGACATCACCGATACTAGCTTAAACACTGCGAGCTTGACGCTGACGGGCTTGGGCACCGGCCTGCACAGCTTCAACTTCAGCCAGTTCACCAATTTTAGCGGAACCAGCTTCTCCAGCGTTGACATCATCCAATTGACCGTCGTCGCAGGCAACGATGCCGACCTGATTCTGAGCTTGGTCGAAACCAACAGCTTCGCTCCGCCGCCCCCGACCGGCACCCCGGAACCCGCCACCCTGAGCCTGTTCGGCATGGGTCTGGCTGCGATGGCTGCGCGCCGCCGCCGCAAAGCTTAATGCTTTAAAGTTCTGGCGACAGAAAAAAACCCACCCCTTGCCGGGTGGGTTTTTTTTCGCCTATTTTACCGGCCAACCAGCGATGGCTTTCAGCATGTTGGCGGGCAGCCCGGCGTCTTCGCTGACAAAACGGCAGGCCGTCTGCTCCCGCCGCAGCCAGGTGTATTGCCGCTTGGCGAACTGCCGGGTGCTGATGACGCCGCGCTCGACCATCTCCGCATAACCAAACTCCCCGTCCAAATGCGCCCACACTTGCCGGTAGCCCACCGCCCGGATCGACGGCAAACCGGGGTGCAAATCGCCACGCCGGTATAGCGCTTCAACCTCCGCGACCAGCCCCCGCGCCAGCATCCCTAAAAAGCGCTGGCGGATCAGCCCGTGCAGCGCCTCGCGGTCGGCCGGGGCGACCACCAGCCGGATGATATCAAACGGCGGCGCGGCGGAACGGCCGACCGCGCACAGCTCGCTCAAGCTCACGCCGGCCAGCCGGTACACCTCCAAAGCGCGTTGGATGCGCTGCGGGTCGTTGCGGTGGATGCGCAAAGCCGCCGCCGGATCGACGCGGGCCAGTTCCTCGTGCAATGCCGCCCAGCCCAGCCGCGCCGCCTCCTCGTCAATCTGCCGCCGGACCGCTTCATCCGCCGACGGCAGTTCCGCCAAGCCGTTGAACAAAGCGTTGAAATACAGCATCGTGCCGCCGGCCAAAATCGGCAAGCGCCCTCTGCCAGTGATGTCCGCCATCAGAGCCAGCGCCTCGCTGCGGAACTGGCCGGTGGAAAACGCCTCCGCCGGGTCGATGATGTCGATCAAATGATGCGGCACACCTTCGCGCTCCGCCAAACTCGGCTTGGCCGTGCCGATGTCCATGCCCCGGTAGACCAGCGCCGAATCCACGCTGATGACCTCGCCGTCCAAGGCTTGCGCAAGCTGCACCGCCAGCCGCGTCTTGCCGGAGGCGGTCGGCCCCATCAACGCGATGGCGGGCGGCAAAGGCTCTGCCATCATTCTAGCATCCCCCCTCTCAAATCCCAGCCATCCATTTGTCTGCATTCCATACTATTTTCTTTTATTGGTTTATATCGTACTATCTACGTGTTTTTGCTCTCCTCTTATCTTATCGCTTATCTTCTCTGTTCCTCCAGCCCATTCCGTACATGTCTTCCCTTTCCACCCACCCCCATGCCCTTCCCCCTCCCTTTCTTTGCAATTCCCTTCCATGACATGTTTTCATGTGCCTTTATGTTGTCTTGCCGTGCCTTGCCATGGCCTCCAGTGTTTGCAGTGCCCATTCGTCGCTTTGCCACCCCTCCCCTTCGTCCCTTTATCGCATGTGATACATTCTCTTCTCTCCCCGTATATTCTCTTCATAGTATATGTTCTTCTTTTTATTTTTTCATTTCTTACGTTGGTATATTAACTCCTCTTGTTATCTTCTCGTATCCTATTGTATGTTATATAATCTTGGTTTGACCTTCCGGACAACTACGACGGATACAACT
>JBJSYU010000228.1:0-6061 GCA_046089945.1 Candidatus Methylumidiphilus sp. | reverse complement strand
CTACCGTAGCGCCGGCATCCCTGCCGGCCTCTGTGTAGCGCCGGCATCCCTGCCGACGACAGGCGTCAAGCCCGGTGGGCGCGGCGGCGCTGCGCCTGGCCTGCGGTCGCCGCCTTCTGCCGGTCGGCGCGGCTGCGGACTTCGCTGTAATCGGTCGCGGCTTCGCCGGCTGCGGCGCTGAGGCGGGCGGCGAGGGTGGCAATCGTCGGGTATTTGAATAAGTCGATCACTAGAAAATTTTTGTCCAGCAACGGCGCCAGTTGCCGGTAAACCTGCAAGATCAGCAGCGAATTGCCGCCCAAATCAAAGAAATTGTCGTGGATGCCGACGCGCTCCAAGCCCAATGCCTCGCGCCAGATTTGCGCGACTTGCCGCTCGATGTCGCTGCGCGGCGGCGCGTAGTCGGCGGCAACGCTGGGCAGGGCGGAGGCGTCGGGAACGGGCAGCGCGGCGCGGTCGATCTTGCCGTGCGTGGTCAGCGGGAATTCCGCCAGCGCCACAATCGCGGCGGGCAGCATATGGGCGGGCAGACGGCCGGCCAGATGCTCGCGCAAGACGCCTGCCGAGTCGGACGCGCCTGGGGCCAAGGTGACATAGGCCACCAGCCGGGGGTTGCCGGGCTGGTCTTCGCGCAGCAGCACCACGGTTTCGCGCACGGCGGGGTGTTCCGCCAACACGCCTTCAATCTCGCCGAGTTTGATGCGGAAGCCGTGCAGCTTGATCTGCCGGTCGATGCGGCCCAAAAACAGCAGATTGCCGTCGGCCAGCAGGCGGACGCGGTCGCCGGTTTTATACAGCCGCGCCCCCGGCTCGCCGAACTCGGCGGCGTAGGGGTCGGGCACGAACGCGCCCGCGCTGACGCCGGGCCGATCCAGATAGCCGCGCGCCAGCCCGGCGCCGCCGATATACAGTTCGCCGGGGACGCCGGCCGGCGTGGCTTGCAGATGGCGGTCGAGGACATACAGCCGGGTGCCTTGGATCGGCTTGCCAATCGGCACCGGCCCGGACAGCGGCGCGTCGGCGTTGTACGTGCAGCAGCCCACCACGGTTTCGGTGGGGCCGTATTCGTTCACCGCCACCGTGGCGGACTCCGCGAACCAAGGCGTCAGCGACTCGCCTAGCAATTGCTCGCCGCCCAACACCAGATAGCGGGCCAGCCCCGGCGCGGCTTGCGGGTCGGCGGCGCGCAAGGTGTTCAGCGCTTCCAAATGCGCCGGGGTCAGCTTGACGAAGCTGTAGCGGTAGGGCGAGCGGTTCAGCGCGGCCAAGGCTTGCAGTTCCTCGCCGTCGGGCAGCAGCACCACGCGCCGCCCCGCCAACAGCGGCACAAACAGGCTGGTCACGGTGGCGTCGAAGCCGATGGAACCCAGCACCGGCGCGCCGTCGCCGTCGGCGACTTCATACGCCCGCACCGCCCAGTCCAGATAATTCACCAAGCCGCGATGCGAGATCATCGCGCCCTTCGGCTTGCCGGTGGAACCGGAGGTGTAGATGACATAGGCCAGATTGTCCGGGGCCGTGCCGCTGTCGGGATTGGCGGCGGATGCCCGCGCAATTTCGACAGCGTCACGGTCTAGGCAACAGACTTGGGCGGGCGGGGCGGCCAGCCGGGCCAAGATTGCGCTTTCCGTCACCAGCACCGCGACCTGCGCGTCGGCCTGCATCAGCGCCAGCCGCGCCGCCGGATACGCCGGGTCCATCGGCACATACGCCCCGCCGGCCTTCAACACGCCGAGCAACGCCACCATCAGCGACGCGGTGCGCGGCAGGCACAGGCCGACGCGCACATCCGGCCCCCCGCCCCAACCGCGCAGCTGATGGGCCAGACGGTTGGCGCGGCGGTTCAACTCGCCATAACTCAATGCCGCCCCGTCCGCGCACGCGTCCACCAGCGCGATGCGGTGAGGGTGCAGCGCCACTTGCGCCTCCCACAAACTATGCAGGCAGGCCGGCGCCGCCGCCGGCCCGCTCTGGTTCCAGTCCACGATCTGCGCCTGCCGCTGCGTCGCGTCCAACAGCGGCAGCGCCGCCACGCGCTGTTCCGGGTCGGCGGCGACGGCTTCCAGCACTGTTTGGTAATGCCCCAGCAGGCGCTGGATCGTCGCCGCGTCAAATAAATCGGTGTTGTAGTCGCATTCCAGCACCACGCGCTCGCCGCGCAGGTTTGCGGTCAGCGTCAGATCGACGTGGGCATGGGCGACCGGCTGCGCATAAACCGCCACCCCCAACCCGGCGGTTTCCGGCATGTCCACCTGCCGCTCCAGGTTGAAGACGGTTTCCACCAGCGGCGAGCGGCTGATGTCGCGCTTCAAATTCAGCGTGTCCAGCAGCCGGGCGAACGGATAGTCCTGATGCTGGTAGGCGTCGAGCAAGGTGGCCCGCGTCTGCCGCAGATGTCCGGCGAAACTCAAGCCCTCGGCCACCACGCTGTTGACCGGCAGCAAATGCACGCAATAGCCGACCAGGGTTTCGCCGCCGGGCAAGCCGCGTCCGGTGTAGGGCGCGCCGATGACGATGCGGTTCTGGCCGCTGAGCCGGTGCAACAGCGCCGAGTACGCCGCCAGCAGCACCATGTACGGGGTGCAGCCTTTGGACGCGCCCATTTTGCGCAGCGCGGCGAACAATTCCGGGCCGATTTCCGACCAAGCCCGTGCGCCGTTGTAGGTCTTCACCGCCGGGCGCGGGCGGTCGGTCGGCAAGTCCAGCACTGGCGGAACGCCTTGGAATTGGCTAAGCCAATAGGCTTCGTGCGCGGCCATGGCGCCGCTGTCGGTCTGTTCCTGTTGCCAGCGCACGAAATCGCGGTATTGGATGGCGGGCGGCAATTGCGCGTCCACGCCCCGGCGGATCGCCGCATACAAGCCCATGATTTCGTTCAACACCGTCGCCATCGACGGGCCGTCGCTGGCGATGTGGTGGGCCGACAGCACCAGCACATGCCAGTCTTCGGCGAGTTTCAGCAAGGTCGGGTAAAACAGCGGCCCGTGGGCAAAATCAAACAGTTCCAGGTTTTTCGCGGCCAGCCAGTCGCGGGCGACAGCCTCCACATCGCCCAAGCCCGACAAGTCCACCACAGGCAGTTCGACAAAACCCGGCGCGGCGACCGATTGCAGCGTCCCGTCCACGTCGAAGTGGGTGCGCAGCGCCTCATGGCGGGCCACCGCCTGCTCCACCGCCTGGCGCAGCGCCTCGGCGTCCAAGTGCCCACGCAAACTCAGCGCCGCCGGGTCGTTGTAAGCGCGGTTGCCGTCGGCGTTCAGTTGCGCCAGCGTCCACAACTGCCGTTGCGCCGCGCTGAGCGGGAAGCTAGCCGGTTCCGGTGCGTCCGGCTTGGCCTGATATTGCAGCCGCAGTTCATTGATGCGCGGCAGGCCGGCCAGCACCAAGGGTTCCGGCACGCCGAAATCGACAAAGCAGGCCAGTTCATCGACGCCGATGGCCAGCAGGCTATCGACGATGGGCGCGACGCTGTGCGGCGAGCCGATCAACGCGCTGGAGGCGACATATTTCTCATACGCCTTGCCGACGATGTACGCCTTGTCCGCCGCGCTGAGCCGGTCGATGCCGCCGGACGGGCCGACATCCTGCGACATGCGCTGGAACAGGCCGATGCTCGACAGCAGATAGTCGCACATCGGTTGCCGCGCCTCGTTGATTGCCTGTTCGGCGTCGGCGCTCAAGTAGGTGTGGATCAACACCGAGACATTGCCGCGCGCCGGGCCGTGGCCGTGCGCGTCCCAGGCTTCGCGGTAAACCTTGATGTTGCGCGCCAAGTCTTCCATCGACTGGCCCATCAAGTTGGTCAACACGCCGACGCCCATCTCGCCGGCTTTGCGGTAGGTGTCCGGGTTGTTGACGATGGTCAGCCAAGCCGGCAGTTCGGCCTGCTTCGGGCGCGGATAGACGCTGAGCGTCACCTCGCTGCCGGCGCCGCCGGGCAAGGTCATGTTTTCCCCGCGCCACAAATGGCGGATGGTGTCCATGCCGTCGAACGTGGCCTCGCGGTGCTTGCCGTACAGATCCGGGGCGAACACGAAATCATTGGGATGCCAGCCGGAAGCGAAGCCGATGCCAACCCGGCCATTCGACAGATTGTCCACCAAGGCCCATTCCTCGGCCACGCGCACCGGATGGTGCAAAGGCAGCACGACGCTGCCGGCCCGCAAAGCCACGCGCTCGGTCTCCCGCGCCAGCGCCGCCGCCAGCACCGACGGATTCGGCGAAAAGCCGCCGAACTCGCTGAAATGCCGTTCGGGAATCCACACCGCCGTGAAGCCCTCGCGGTCGGCGAAGCGGGCGCCTTCCATCAGCAAATCATATTTGCCGGTGGAAAACGCCGCGTCGTAATTGCCGAAGTAAAACAGCCCGAACGCCAGCCCGTTCGGCCCAGAGGCGGCGGCGCGCCCCCCGGCCGGCGAAACGGTTTCGCGGTGGCTGAGCTTGGAATTGTGGCGGAACCAGTCGCGCCGCCCTTCCGCCGTGACGGCGGCGGCCGGGGCGGCCGATGCCGGCGCCGCCGCCGCTGGGGCGGTCGCTGGTGTCAGCGGCGCCGGCTGCGCCTGCGGTTTGCCACCGCCGCCGCCGCCGTCAGGCGGGGTGCCGCGTTCCGGCAAAAAACCGCCTTGGCGCAGGTCTTCGATGCTGTCTTTGACGGCTTGGATGACATAGGCGATGTCTTCGTCGGTGTGCGCGGTGGACAGGAAGCAGGCCCGCCATTCCCAGATGTACACGCCGCGCTCCAGCAAGTGGTAATACAGCAGTTCCAGGTTGCCGGAAAACTCGAAACGGAACAACGAGGCGAATTGGATGACGCGCAGCGGCAGCGCCTCGGCCTGGAAATACTGGTTCAGCGTGTCGGCCAGCGCGGCGGTGCGGCGGTTCAAGCCTTCCTGCAACGCCGGGCCTTGCGCCTTCAGATAGCGTAGCGCGGCGAGGCAGGTCGCCATCGCATGCGGATGTTGGCAGAAAGTGCCGCCAAAATAAGTGCGCGTGGCGCTGGGGTAAGAGTTGTCGCCGTACTGCCAAGACCCGCCGTCGATGCCGTCCATGAAGCGGCGCGACCCGGCGACGGCGCCTATCGGCATGCCGCCGCCCAAAATTTTGCCGTAGGCGGCGAGGTCGGCGCGGATGCCATACAGGGCTTGGATGCCGCCCGGATGCACCCGGAAGCCGGTGATCATCTCGTCGAAAATCAGCGTGACCCCGGTTTGCTCGGTCAGCGCGCGCAGTTCGCGCAAAAACGCCACCGGCTGGAAGTCCACGCGCCGACTCTGCACCGGCTCCACCAGCACGGCGGCGAGTTCGTGGGCGTGGCGGCGGATGGTCTCCAAGGTTTCCGGTGTGCCGTATTCCAACACCAGCACATCTTTGGCGAGGTTGGCCGGGACGCCGGGGGCGGCGGGTTCGGAGACCAGATCAGCGCCGACGCGGATGGACTTCGCCAACGTGCCATCGGAATGGCCGTGGTAAGCCCCTTCAAACATGACGATCTTGTCGCGGCCGGTCGTGGTGCGCGCCAGCCGCAGCGCGATCATGATGGCTTCCGTGCCGGAGTTGGTGAAGGCGACGCGCTCGTGGCCGGTCAATTCGCTGAACAGTTGGGTGATTTCCAACATATGCTCGGAGCGCGGCCCCAACTGGAAGCCGTGTTCGATTTCCGCCCGCAAAGCCTGTTGGATGAAATCCGGCCGGCTGCCGAACAGCAACACGCCAAAGCCCATGGTCAGATCGACATAGGTGTTGCCGTCGATGTCGCGGATTTTCGAGCCGGTCGATTCGACGCCGGTGATCGGGTAGAGGATTTCCTTGGTCGAGAACCGAAAGCCGATGCTGGCGCGGCTGTCGGCCAGCGCCGGGCGGCAGGCGTCCGCCAATTCCCGCGATTTCGCCGTTTTGGCGCGGTAGCGCTCGATCAGCGCGGCCAGATGTTGGCTTTGGCGCGGACTCATGCCGCCGACGGTCGGGGTGATCGGATTGGCCAACGCCCGCAGCGGCGAGGAGCGGTCTTCGCGCGCCGGCTGGGCCGCGACCGGCGCGGCGTCGGCGGCGACAGATGGCGCGG
>JBJSYU010000227.1:0-3681 GCA_046089945.1 Candidatus Methylumidiphilus sp. | reverse complement strand
TAGCCTATCTGGCGACTAATACTGAAACAGTCGAGAAAAGCTTTGGCCGCCATGTGCATTGGGGATATTGGGAAACACCGGAACAAGCTTCGCTCACCGTTGATGAGTTTGCCCAGTCCACTGAAAACCTAAGTAAATTATTGATTAAAGCAGCTAACATTAGTAATGGGCAAGCCATTCTGGATGTGGGCTGCGGGTTTGGCGGAACGATAGCCAGCTTGAATGAAACCTATACTGGGCTGCGCTTGGTTGGACTTAATATCGACGAGCGCCAATTGGATCGGGCCAGACAACACGTCCATGCGGTAGTCGATAACACGATTGAATTCCAACAAGGTGATGCTTGCGCCTTGCCGTTCCCGGACAATTCATTTGACGCAGTCCTCGCCGTGGAATGTATTTTTCATTTTTCGAGCCGGGAGCAGTTTTTTAAGGAAGCCCACCGGGTATTGAAGCCAGGCGGTTATTTAGCGCTATCAGATTTCATTCAAAGCGGCTTTTCTCCATTCCGCTTGCTTACTCAAACCAATAGTAGCTTTTTTGGCACCTGCGATGTCCGCTACACCAAAGCAAAATATCATACCTTGGCAAAGGCTAGTAATTTTGTTGTGTGCGTTGACAAGAATATCACCAAAAATACTTTACCTACCTATAAATACTTGAAAGCATTATTCATCGACAAATACAAAATGCAGCAAGTAACCGATATTATGTTGGCATTTCTGACCACATTCAGTATCGAATTTATTAGCCGACTGCATTTATTAAGCTATTATATTTTTGTATTCAAAAAACCGATTTAATATCGTTCAAAGTTTTACGACGCACCACTCAAATTACCAGATAATAGGCAAACACCATGCAATGGGAAACAGTCATCGGGCTTGAAGTCCATGCCCAACTCGCTACTAAATCTAAAATTTTCTCCGCTGCGGCTACTGCCTATGGGGCCGAACCAAACACCCATGCCTGCGCCATCGACCTAGCCATGCCGGGGGTTTTACCAGTGCTAAACGCCGAAGCCGTGCGCATGGCGGTCAAATTCGGCCTAGCCATCGGCGCTTATATCGCGCCCCGTTCGGTGTTTGCCCGGAAGAATTACTTTTATCCCGACTTGCCGAAGGGCTATCAAATTAGCCAATATGATCTGCCAGTGGTCGGCAACGGTAAATTAAAAGTCCTAGTGGATGGTGAGGAGAAGGTTGTTGGGGTAACTCGCGCCCATTTGGAAGAAGACGCCGGCAAGTCCTTACACGAAGATTTCCACGACCACAGCGGCATCGACTTGAATCGCGCTGGTACGCCATTGTTGGAAATAGTATCAGATCCGGACATGCGCTCCGCGAAAGAGGCCGTGGCTTATTTAAAAAAGCTGCATGCCCTAGTGCGCTATTTGGAAATTTGTGACGGTAATATGCAGGAAGGTTCATTCCGCTGCGACGCCAATGTTTCCGTGCGTCCTAGAGGACAACAAGAATTTGGCACCCGCGCAGAAATCAAAAATCTCAACTCCTTCCGCTTTGTCGAAAAAGCCATTAATTTTGAGGTCGAGCGGCAGATTGAGCTAATCGAATCCGGTGGCAAGGTAGTTCAGGAAACCCGTCTGTATGATTCGGTGAAAGACGAAACCCGCTCGATGCGCAGCAAAGAAGAGGCTAACGATTACCGCTATTTCCCTGACCCAGATTTGCTGCCGTTGGATATCCATGCGGACTTTATCGAAGAAATTCGCGGTAGCCTGCCGGAAATGCCCGACGCGAAACGCGAGCGCTTCGAAGCGGAATACGGTTTAAGTAAGTATGATGCAACCGTGCTGACTGCAACACGTGAAATGGCTGATTTTTACGAAAGCATGATTGGCACATTTTACCAAACTATCAAACAAAACAACTTGACACTAAAAGTTAGCGATCCAGCTAAACTCTGCGCTAATACAGTAATGGGTGATTTCTCCGCCTTTCTCAATAAGGATGGAAAGGACATTATGGAATCGCCAGTATCAGCGGCTCGATTGGCAGGAATAGCTGTACGCATAGCAGATGACACTATTTCCAGCAAACTCGCAAAGCAGGTGTTTGAATCTCTTTGGGAGACAAACTTGAGCGTTGATGAAATCATTAAAGAGCAAGGTTTAAAGCAAATCACTGACACTGACGCACTCGAAACTATTATTGACCAAATCATCGCGTCGAATCCGGTTCAGCTCGCCCAATACCGTGAAGGCAAGGACAAGCTTTTTGGCTTTTTTGTCGGCCAAGCCATGAAGGCAACGCAAGGCAAGGCTAATCCGCAGCAATTGAACGATTTGTTAAAAAGCAAGTTGCAGGGCTAAAAACAAATTCGCTTTGGCGCTTTATGCGTTTCGGACGGTTGGTGATCCTCTCGCGCAGGGTGGGTACATCCGGTAGGATCTGACTGCCACAGACTTGAGGACATGCCCCGATGCTTCACCTTCAGGACCTGCTCGACGCGACACCAAGTGCTACGAGGAAGTGCGCCGCAGGCGCTGGCCTGTGGCGGTGAGCTGCCCGCATTGCGACTCTCGACCGAGATGAGCCGACAGGTCACGACACGGCACAGCCGTCGCGGCGGAAGTACCGCTGCAAGGGCTGCGGCCGCTATTTTGACGACCTGGCCGGAACCATCTTCGCGGGCCACCACCAGCCGTTGCCGGTGTGGATTTTGTGCCCGCACCTGATGGGGCTGAACCTCTCCAACCAGCAGATCGCGCAGGCGCTGGGCCTGGACAAGGACGACGCCCAGCGCATGGCGGCGCAACTGCGGGAGGGCATCGTGGCGGCGCAGCCGGAGATCGGGTGCTGTCGGGCGAGGTCGAGTGCGACGAGGTGTACGTCGTGGCGGGCCACAAAGGCCGCCCCGAGGCGTTGAAAAAAAAGGCCGCAAAGGGCGGCGGCGGCGCTTGAAGGGCGCGTGCGGGCGCGGCACGCTGGAAAAGGAGAAGCCCCCGATCCTGGGAATGCTCCAGCGCGGCGGCGAAGTGGTGGCGCGGATGCTGGAGAACGTCCAGCAGAAGGCCATCAAGCCGCTGATCCTGGCCACCGTCGCGCCGGGGACGACGATTGACACCACAGCACGACATCTACGGCCGCCTGCCCGAGTGGGGCTACGGCCACCAGGCAGTCAACCACTCGCAGAGCGAGTTTGCCCGCGACAAGGGGAGTGCCGGGCGGTCGATTCTGAAACCTGTTCCGACAGGTTTCAGCTTCCGCCAAGGCACCGCCATGCCCTGCGGGTGGCCTGCGCCGTCCTGCGTCCGTCACGCCATCGAGACTCCGCTTGCGCTCCGCCTCTCGCCATGGCTACCACAATGACTCTACGCCGTTCGTTGCACCTTGCAGGTTTCCTGTGGAAACCCGCCCGGCGCCTCGGCTACACGCAGCGGCATGGAAAACAGCCAGTAGGCTCGGCTTTGTTTTCCAGCGAGGACGTCCACGGCTTCCACTTGTCCTAAGTCAACACGGTGGAGCGCCTGTGGTCGCTGCCGCGCTCCCGGCTGCGCCCCCACCGGGGCATCTCGCAGGACAAGCTGCCGCATACCTGGGTTTTTTCGAGTTCGTCCACAACCTCAAAAGGCGCGGCAAACGCCCGCTGCCCTCGCTGCTTGCTCAAAAAGACCCCGAAACTGCTAAAATAAAAGCCCCCTGCGGTTTCCCGCAGGGG
>JBJSYU010000226.1:0-13145 GCA_046089945.1 Candidatus Methylumidiphilus sp. | reverse complement strand
GTTCCGGGAGAATTAAAGGCTTAAAACCGGCAAGCCCGCGCCGTCATCCGGCGCGGGCTTGCCGTGGCCGTTTACTGCTGGGGCGGCGGCGGGGGCGGCGGAATCACTTTCGGCGGCGTGGCCGGATCAGTCCAGCACTGGGCGACTTGTTCCTGCGTCGGGTTGGCCAAGCCGGGGTTGACCGTCTGCAAATTGACCAGACAGCCGAACGCCTGCGCCAGATGCGGCGGCGGGCATTTGAAGCTGTTGTAAAAGGCGAAGAACTGGCTGGCGGCGCCGGTGTCGTCGCGCGCCAACGCGGCGATCACGCGCTGGCCGGTGCGGACGCATTCGGCCGGCACCGCAGGCACCGGCTTGGCGGGCGCAGGCTTGGCGGTCGGGGCGGGCTTGGTCGCCGCTGCCACTGTCCCCGTCGTAGGCTCGGTGGCAGTGGCTTTAATAGCATCCCCCTGTGTGCGCTCAGAGGCCGGGGCGTGCTTGGCTGAAGGGGCGGCGTCCGCCGCCGCAGGTTTGGCCGGGGCGACCGCTGTTTTGGTCGGGTCTTCAGCCAGCGCGACTGGATTCGCCAAAACCGCCAGTAAAGCCCATCCAATATTGGCAAGGCCGCAAAGAGTCTGCTGGCCACGCGGCGCAGCGACATTGCTTAACTTCATGAATTACACCTGTAAGTGGCAAAAAAACGCGATTTGTTATTCTTGTCATCGCAAGCGGCCACAGCGCGGCATGGCCGGCGGCGGAACCCTGAATGGATGCGAAAGCCTATGGTACATTATCCGCCAATAATCGTGTAAGTGGATGGTGTCCAGATGTTCTCAAAGCGCGGCTTGGTGTCCCTGATATTGGCGGGATGCGCCTTTCTGGCGGTGTGGCAGGTGTGGCGCATGGGCCAGCCGGTGGTATTGGTGGACGCGCTAGGCGATAGGCTCAGTTGCGTGTCGTACTCGCCGTTTTACAAGCCCGGCCAAAGCCCGGAGGAACGCAGCACCTTCATCGCCGCCACGCAAATCGAGGCCGACCTGAAAAAGCTCGCGCAGCGCTTCGGCTGTGTGCGCATTTACTCGGTGGGCCAAGGCTTGCAGGAAGTGCCTAGGCTGGCTCAACCGTTGGGCATTAAAGTGCTGCTGGGCTTATGGATTGGCCGTTCGGCCGGCGACAACGAGCGCGAACTAACCCGCGCCATCGACTTGGCCCGCAAATACCCCGACACCGTCCGCGCCGTCATCGTCGGCAATGAAGTCCTGCTGCGCGGCGAACAGCCCGCCAAGGCGCTGCGCGGCTATATCGAACGGGTGAAGGCGGCGCTGCCGGGGACGCCGGTGACGTATGCCGACGTCTGGGAGTTTTGGCTGCGCAACCGCGCCGAATTGGCCGACGTGGTGAACTTCGCCACCATCCACATCTTGCCCTACTGGGAAGACGCCCCGGTCAGCATCGACGACGCCGTGGGCCACGTCAGACACATTTACCAGCATGTCAAAGGACAACTCGGCGCGCTGCCGGTGATGATTGGCGAAACCGGCTGGCCCAGCTACGGCCGCCAGCGCCAAGCGGCCGTGCCCAGCCTCATCAACCAAGCCCGTTTCATCCGTGAATTCGCCGTCCGCGCCGAGCTTGAGCATATCGACTACAACGCCATCGAAGCCTTCGACCAGCCGTGGAAGCGGCGGCTGGAAGGCGCGGCCGGCGGTTATTGGGGCTTGTACGACAGCCAGCAAAACCCAAAATTTCCGTTTCGCGGGCCGGTGGCGGAAGCCCCAGGCTGGTGCTGGGCGGCGTATGCGACGATGGCCGCGCTGTTCGCCGCGCTGCTGCTGCGCCATCGGCGCGGGCTGGGCGGCGACCGCGCCATGGCGTTGCTGGCTGTCAGCCTGACCGGCGGCGCCGCCTTGGCCGGCTTTGGCCGTGATTTGCTGCTGGCCAACCGCAACACGCTGGAATGGGCCGTCACCGCGCCTTATGCCGCGTTTTTGCTCGCCGCCGTGTTCGGCTTCGGCGGCGCGTTGGCGCGTTGGTGCGCTGACGGCCAGCCGCCGCCCTGCCTCGCCCCGGCCAGCCATCTGGCGCGCTGGGCCAGACGCAACGACCAAAGCTTCGACGGCCCGGCCCGGCTGCTCGGCGCTTTGCGCTTCGTGTTCCTATTCGGCGCCGCCTTGGTCTGTGTGCTGCACGTGTTCGACGCCCGCTACCGCGACTACCCGTTGGCGCTGTTCGCCTTCCCGACGCTGGGCCTCAGTTTGGTGTCATGGATGCACGGCAAAAACGAGGCCGATTTGGAGGAAATCCTGCTGGCCGGCTGGATCGGCTTCGCCGGCGTTTGGATCGCCGTGTTTGAACACATCATCATCCCGCGTGGCGAGCCTTGGCAATGGGCGGTCGGCGTCAACGGCCAAGCCTTGGCCTGGATGGGCCTATGCCTGCTGCTGTCCGCCGCCGTGCTGGCGCCAGTCTGGGCCGCAGGCAAAACAAAGCCGGCCCGGCGTTGACCGCCGGGTCGGCTTTTTGTGCACAGCGCCTAAGCGTTATGCCTTAAGCCGACGCCGTCCCAGCACCAGCAAGCCCGCCAACGCGCTGCCGAACAGCGGGAAGGCGGCCGGCACTGGCACCGGCGCCGCGCCGCTCAACCCAAACACGCCGAACTTGTCCAAGTTGCCCGTGCCGGCCGCCGCCTCCGACAGGTAAACGCGCAGCGTGTCGCCCGCCGCCACCGACAAGCCGAACTGCGCCAACACCAAGTCCGCCACCTCCACGCCGACGTTCTGCCCGTACAGATTGTCCGCCCCCCAATGGATGCCGCCATACAACCGGCTCAAGCCGTTCTCCACCTCGGCCTGGGTCAGGCTGGTGATCTGCCGCGTGGTCACATCCTGCGCGGCCCAACTGCCGGTGCCGCTGCCCGAACCTTGCAGCCAGCTCAACGAGCCTAAGGTCAGGTTTTGGCTGTCGCCGAAAAACGCCTTGACCACTTCCAGTCCCGCCGTCACCGTCGCGCTGTGGCCGGCCGTGTAAGACGGGTGCGGCGGCGTGGCAAACAACGGCTTCCAGTCATAGCTTGCCACGCTGCCGTCGGCCAAGGCGTTGATCGCCGTCACTGGCCGCCAAAACAGCGCGCCGTATTTTTCGCCCCAGGTGGCGATGCGCGCATCCGCCGTGGCGGTGTTGACGGCGGCGAACAATTGCGCGTTTTGGTCTAGCGTGTTGCCATTGGCAATCGCCAACTGGCGGGCGGCGTCGTTGACCACCACCTCGGCGTCCTGCCGGTAAAACAAAGCCTGCGCGGTCTGGTCTTGGCTGCGCGTCGCGCTGCCGTATTCGCCCACCGACTGCACAAAGCTCAACTCGGCGTTGTACTCGGCGCTGCCTACCGCAGGATGCGCCGGCACTGCCGCCACCACCGCGTTTTTCTCGGCATTGCTGATGCCAAACGGCGTCAAGCTGCCCCAGTTGGAATCAATGCCATTGCGCAAAGCCGGCGTGCCGTCGGCGTTGAAGCCCGTGGGTGCGCCATAGGTCGCGTCGATCACCCCCGCCGACGGCGTCGGCCGCCACTCGCCCACCCCAGGCGTTGCCGGGCCGGGATAGGTTGTCAGGCTGGACGGCGCCAAGTTCGGCACATCGCCCGCCCGCGCCGCCAGCGCCGCGCTGGCGGCGGCATGGCCGACGGCCACGCCGGCCGCGACATTGGCGTCGCTGCCGCCGCCCAACGCCGTCAAGCTGTCGGCCAGCTTGCTTTGCAGCCAGGTCTGCGTCTGCCCCCATGCCGCCGTGTTGGCGAAATACGGCGACAACTGGTTCGTCACCACGTCATAGCTTGCCTGCACCGCCGCCGCCTGTGCCGCCGTCGCATTCACCGGCCCCGCATAGCTTCCGTTATAGTAGAAACGGGTCGGGCTAAAATTATCAACCGTATTGACGGCGTCATACGCCGCCCTAGACTGCAAAGCATCCAGATAAGACGCCAAATTGGAATTCAACACGGCGGGCCTGACCTGCCCGCCCAAGTAAAACGCCCCGGCGTTTTTCGTGGCTTCGACGGTAATTGTATTCCAATCGGTGACAGCGTCCGCCGACGCACCGGCAGACGACAGCGCCGCCAAAACGGCGGCGGCAATAGCTGATTGGGGCGTGGAAAAAGTCAATAAGCGCATGGCATAACCTCATTTCGATAGTATTGTGGATGGACGCGCCTTAAGGGTTATGGGACAAGCCCCACGCCTCTAGGCTTCCTTTCCACAATGCCATGTATGCCGCATCGCACAAAGTAAATAAATCGACTGGCATTATGCCATTCTTGAATATTGCAGCGAGGATTCCGCCATTGCGGAATATTGCTGGGAGTATCTTATTGAAAGAAAGCGCCCTCGCCCCACGGGGAGAGGGCTTGCCACTGTAGATGCCTACAGCTGCGGCTGTCCGCCTGCCTGCCCAGCCCGGTAATCGTCCAACTGCGCCCGCGCCAACGTCAGCACGCCAAGCAACAGGCCGACGGCTGAGTAATCCCAGCAATACAGCACCAGCCCGGCCATGCCCGCCATGCCCGCCGCCATGCCCACCCAGTCCGAGCGCGTCACCAGCGCCAACAGCCCCAAAAACAGCGCGAAATAGCCCAGCCCCATGCGGCTGAAGCTCTGCAACACCAGCCAGCGCAGATGGCAGGCCCAAGCCTGGCCGCCGCCGTCGCAAAAAAAGCCAAAGTCGGCCGGCTCGATCAACGAGGCCCGCGCCCAGGAAGCCAGAGCCAGCGCGGCGAAAATCGCCAGCCAGGGAAAAGGATTGAATTTCATCGGCGTGTTCACAAAGAGTTTGTGGAGAGGGGTGGTCAAGATAGCACTGGATGGGCGAGCTTGCCCAGCCTGCCGCCGTGCGCTTTTATCGCGCGGCGTCACGCAAGGACTAAAGCAAGGCGGGGATGGTCGCCTGCGGACAGGTAGCGCTGATTGACCAACGCGATGGACTCAAGCAATGCCGCGCATAAGCTCAATGCCCAATGTGCTTGTCGGGGACAAGCCCTTTTCTCCGATTGGGGCAAGTAATATCAGATTCTCGGCGGCAGGGATTTTCCGTCGGCACCGGAGGGGGTTCGCGGGGCATCCGCCGGGCTTGTGCCCGGGCGAGTTTCGTGGGTTTCCGTCCGTCGGGTTGTGGTTTTCCCCGTTTCTGGTAGCTTGCGTGTGTCCGGCCCGCCGAGTGTCCGGCAGTCCGGAGGAAAGCCTAACAGTGCAATCTCCTTGACGCCGAGTTCGTGGGCGCGGAAAATGTAGTCAGTTTTGAATGTCTTGTTGCACGGCTTGCAACGGTAGCGTTGTGCGCCGCTTTACCACCCGGCGCGAATCACGTCAACGCCTTTGCCGTATCTGCATACCACCACCTGGGTTGCCATTTTTAACTCCGCTATTGGATATTGTAAAGAATACTGGATATCATCTTAGTTTTAATATAAAAAATCAAGTAAACCCATCTCCAAAACACCCATGAACGCCATTGACATGTCACGCGAATTGCCGGTCTGGATCGGGGGCTTGGGGGGATTGTTTGTCATGACGACCATCCTGATGTGGTTCAAGCGCAGCCCTTCGGCTGATGCGCCGCGACCGCAGGCACCAGCTACCATCAACCCTGAAACCGCATTATTTTTTCAGGTATTTGCCGCCACCTTCATTGCCTGCGCCCTGCTGCAAGACTTCACTCTTGTATTTTTGCCTGCATTCCCTATTCCCCTTTCGGCCAAATATGTCATGGCCCTTTGCGCATCCCTGCCGGCATACTTGTTGCGACGGCGCGGATAGAACCGCAAGGGCGGATTAGGCGCAGTTTGGCAAATCTTGCCGTTTCCTCAAAAACACCGCCGCCGCAAGCAAGAGTCTTACCAAACCCTCCCATTTCCAGTA
Source organism: Candidatus Methylumidiphilus sp. (assembly GCA_046089945.1). Taxonomy (GTDB): domain Bacteria; phylum Pseudomonadota; class Gammaproteobacteria; order Methylococcales; family Methylococcaceae; genus Methylumidiphilus. The sequence goes on along the minus strand of JBJSYU010000226.1, from coordinate 7,260 downwards.
AGATAGGCACTTTTCTTAACACGCTTGCCGCCCTGCGGCGGGCATTCCCACACCCCACACCCACTATTTTTGCAGGAGAGACCATGGCGGTTGAACGCACGATTTCCATCATCAAGCCCGACGCGGTTGCCAAGAACGTGATTGGCGCCATTTACAGCCGCTTTGAACAGGCCGGGCTGAGCATCGTCGCCGCGAAGATGGCGCACTTGAGCCGCGAGCAGGCTGAGGGCTTCTATGCCGTACACAAGGAGCGCAGCTTTTTCAATGACTTGGTCAGCTTCATGATCTCCGGCCCGGTGATGATCCAGGTGTTGGAAGGCGAGGACGCGGTCGCCAAGAACCGCGAGCTGATGGGCGCCACCAACCCGGCGCAAGCCGCGCCCGGCACCATCCGCGCCGATTTCGCCGTCAGCATCGACGAGAATGCCGTGCATGGCTCGGACAGCCTGGAAAACGCCGCCACGGAAATCGCCTATTTCTTCAAGGCCGATGAACTCTGCCCCCGCACCCGCTAACCCGGAAGGCGTTGCGCCATTCGACCGGCCGGGGCTTGCCGCCCCGGCCGGTTCGTCTGCGGACGCTTCCGCAGCCAGCCCTCTCCCCGCCCTGCCGCTACAACCCGCTAAAACCAATTTGCTGGGCCTAGACCGCAAGGCGATGGAGGATTATTTCCGCGCCATCGGCGACAAGCCGTTCCGCGCCACGCAGGTGTTGCAATGGATACATCAGCGCGGCGTCAGCGATTTTGCCGAGATGACCAACCTCAGCAAGTCTTTGCGCACTTATCTGGCCGAAAATTGCGAGATCCGCCCGCCTGAAATTGTGCTGGCGAAGCAGGCTTCCGACGGTGTGCGCAAATGGGTGTTGCAGGTGGACGCCGCCAACCGCATCGAGACCGTGTTCATCCCGGAAGAAGGGCGCGGGACGCTGTGCATTTCCTCGCAGGTCGGCTGCGCGTTGGACTGTTCGTTCTGCTCGACAGCCCAGCAAGGCTTCAACCGCAATTTGTCGGCGGATGAGATCATCGGCCAGTTGTGGGTGGCGCAGCGCGAATTGGGGCCGGAGCGCGATGTCACCAATGTCGTGCTGATGGGCATGGGCGAGCCGCTGCTGAATTTTCAGAATGTCGTCGCCGCGACTAACTTGATGCTGGACGACTTCGCCTACAGCCTGTCGAAGCGCCGCGTGACCTTGAGCACGTCCGGCGTGGTGCCGGCCTTGGATCGGCTGGCCGAGGTCAGCGATATTAGTTTGGCGGTGTCGCTGCATGCCCCGGACGACGCGCTGCGCGACGAACTGGTGCCGATCAACCGCAAATATCCACTCAAGGATTTGCTCGCCGCCTGCAAGCGTTACATCGGCAAGGACAACCGCCGCAAGGTGACGATTGAATATGTGCTGCTGGACGGCGTCAACGACAGCCCGGCGCAGGCCAAAGCCTTGGCGAAGCTGTTGGCGAATGTGCCGTCGAAGGTCAACCTAATCCCATTCAATCCGTTCCCGAATTCGCGCTACCGCTGCTCCAGCCCGGAGGCCATCGCCCGTTTCAGCGAAATCGTGCAGCAGGCCGGCATCATCACCACCACGCGCAAAACCCGTGGCGAGGACATCGACGCGGCCTGCGGCCAATTGGTCGGGCAGGTCAAAGACAAGAGCCGGCGGCAATTCCGGCTACAGGCCATCGCATGAGCTTGCGTTGCGCGATGGCGGCCATGCTGCTCGGCGTGGGCCTATTCGGCTGTTCCAGCGGCCCGGCAAAAGATCCCAACGAGCGCACGCCCAGCGATTTGTATGTGTTGAAAGGTCTGCAATATCTGGAAAATGGCCGGCTGGACGTGGCCAAGCAAGATCTGGAACGTGCCGTCGCGTTGGACGAAAACAACCCCGAAGCGCACAACGCCATGGGCGTGTTGCACGAGCGCCTGGGCGAGCCGGCCTTGGCCGAGCAGGAATTCCGCCGGGCGCTGGCCTTGAACGCCAACCACATCGGCGCCGGCACCAACTATGGCCGGATTCTGTGCGCCCAAGGCAAGTACGACGAAGCCATGGCGCATTTTCAAAAAGCCATAGATTCCAAGCTGTATCCGACGCCGTGGCTGGCGTTGACCAATGCCGGGCTGTGCGCCAAGAGCCATGGCAATACGGCGGAAGCGGAAAATCTGCTGCGCAAGGCGCTGGAAAGCAATCCGCAGTTCGCCCCGGCGCTGCTGGAAATGGCGCGGATCAGCCTGGATGCCGGCAATTTCATGTCCACCCGCGCCTTCCTGCAACGCTATGACGCCGTCGCCGACTTCACGCCGGAATCCTTGAGCCTAGGCGTGCGGGCCGAGCAGGGCTTGGGCAACGCCAAAGAGGCGGACGCCTACCGCAAAAAGCTGCTGCGGTTTTTCCCCGACAGCAAGGAAGCCGCGCAAATCCGCCCCAAACGCGCCGCCGAACCACCCCAAACCCCACCCCCCGCAAACATTTCCCCATGACGGACAATATTCAAGCAATCCGGGGCATGCACGACATCCTGCCGGAACAAACCCCGCGCTGGCAGGGCGTCGAACAGCTGTTCCGCCAGGTGCTTTCGGCCTATGGCTACCAGGAAATCCGCCTGCCCATCGTCGAAAAGACCGAACTGTTCAAGCGCTCCATCGGCGAAGTCACCGACATCGTCGAAAAAGAGATGTACACCTTTGACGACCGCAACGGCGACTCGCTGACGCTGCGCCCGGAAGGCACCGCCGGCTGCCTGCGCGCCTGTCTGGAACATGGCCTGCTGCACCAGCCCGCGCAACGGCTGTGGTACATGGGGCCAATGTTCCGCCACGAGCGCCCGCAGAAAGGCCGCTATCGGCAATTCCAGCAAATGGGCGTGGAAGCCTACGGCATGGCCGGGCCGGACATCGACGCCGAAGTCATTTTGCTCAGCCGCCGCGTGTGGCAAGCGCTGGGGCTGGCGCACAAGCTGGAATTGCAGCTTAACTCGCTGGGCACCTTGGAGGAGCGGCTGGTTTACCGGGAAAAGCTGGTGGCGTATTTCCGCGCCCATGTGGACGCGCTGGATGAAGACAGCCGCCGCCGCCTGGAAACCAATCCGCTGCGCATCCTCGACAGCAAAAACCCGGCACTGGCCGAGGTGCTGCGCGGCGCACCGGCCTTGAGCGAATACCTAGGCGAAGCATCCCGCGCCCATTTCCACGGCCTGACCGCCGCACTCGACGCCGCCGGCGTGGCTTACACGCTGAACCCCAGGCTGGTACGCGGGCTGGACTATTACTCGCGCACGGTGTTCGAGTGGGTCACGACCGAACTGGGCGCGCAAGGCACGGTCTGCGCCGGCGGGCGCTACGACGGCTTGATCGCCCAACTCGGCGGCAAAGCCTCGCATGCCATCGGCTTTGCGCTGGGCATGGAGCGGCTGATCGACCTGCTCGACGACCCGGCGCGTTTCGACGCGGCGACGCGGCCACACGCCTATTTCATCCGCGTCGGCGCGCTCGCCGAACAACAAGGCACGGTGCTGGCCGAACGACTGCGCGACGCCCTGCCGGGCTTGCGGCTCATCGGCCATTGCGGCGGCGGCAGCTTCAAAAGCCAATTCAAACGCGCCGACAAGAGCGGGGCCGAGTGGGCCTTGATTCTGGGCGACGACGAAGCACAGGCCGAGCGCATCAGCGTCAAGCCCCTGCGCCAGGAAGGCGAACAAATCACCCTGGCGCAGTCCGAACTGGCGTCCTATCTGCAATCCCTACTGTAACGAGGCTTAAAGCTGTGGAATTTTACGAGTCCGAAGAACAGCGCGTGGAGGCGCTGAAAAAATGGTGGCAGACGAACTCCCAAGCCGTCATCACCGGCTTGGCCGTTGGCATGGCGGTGCTGGCCGGCTGGAATGCGTGGCAGAACGCCCAACACCAAAAGGCGGAAGAAGCGTCGGGCATGTACCTGCAACTGCTGCGGGCGGTGGACGCCAAACAGGCGGAACCAGCCGCCAAACTGAGCGAGCGCATCATCGAGCAATACCAAGGCAGCGCCTACGCCACCTATGCCACGCTGTTCTCCGCCCGGCTGAAAGCCGAGGCCGGCGACTTGGCCGGGGCGAAAAACGTGCTGAGCGACTTGCTGGCCTCCAGCAAAGACGACAACATCAAACACCTCGCCCGGCTGCGGCTGGGCCAAGTGCTGCTGGCCTTGGGCGAATTTGAACCCGCGCTGAAACTGCTGGAGCCGTTGAAATCGCGCGACATGGGCACATATGAAAGCCGCTATGAGGAACTGAAGGGCGACCTCTATGCCGCCTTGCAGCGCAGCAGCGAAGCCGTCGCCGCCTATGAGCGCGCCAAGGAAACCGGCGAGACCGCGCCTTGGCTGGAGATGAAGATCAACAACTTGGCCGTCGCCCCGGCTACCCAGCCCGCCGCCCCCGCCCCGTGATGCGCCTACTCTTAATCCTGCTTTGCGCCGCCCTGCTGAATGCCTGCGCCGGCCTGGACGCCGCCTCGGAAGCGTGGACGGGCCTGACCGAAAACTTCACCGGCAAAGACAGCTCCGAGCCGCCGCGTGAACTGGCCGATGACTTTGAGCCAAAAATCAAGCTCAGCGTGCAATGGTCGGTCAGTGTCGGCGACGGCGACGGCGGACAGAACCTCAACCTGACCCCGGCGGTGGATGAAGACAACGTCATTGCCGCCGACTACAACGGCATTCTGCAAGCGCGCAGCCGCCAAACCGGCGAAAAGCGCTGGGAAGTGGAAACCGAAATCGCCGTGTCCTCAGGCCCGGTGCTGTCGAACGACAAGGCCATTGTCGGCGGCTTGAACGGCGAAATCGCCGCTTTTGCTTTAACCGATGGCGCCTTGCTGTGGAAAACCTCCATCTCCAGCGCCGCGTTGGCCTTGCCGGATGTCGGCGGCGGCGTCGTCGTGGTGCGCGGCAGCGATGGCCGCGTCACCGCCTTGGATGAAAGAAGCGGCATAACCCTGTGGCGCCACGACCACAACGCCCCGTTGCTGGCAATGCGCAGCAAAGGCGGGCCGGTGATCGTCGGCGACAAAGTCATCGACGGCTTCGGCGGCGGCAAGCTGGCCGCGCTGGACGTGAAGACTGGCAAGACCGAATGGGAGGCGCTGGTCGCCCTGCCGCGTGGGCGCTCGGAAATCGACCGGCTGGTCGATATCAACGCCGTCCCAGTGGTCAAGGACGACATGCTGTATGTGTCCGGCTACCACGGCGGCATCGCCGCCGTGGCCTTGCGCAACGGCGAAGTGCAGTGGCGGCAGGAAAAACTGTTCACCTACTCCGGGCTGTCCAACAGCGGCCGCGCCCTGTTCATCGCCGACGCCGACAGCGATGTCTGGCGGCTGGACATGCGCGGCGCCAACGACCTGTGGAAACAGTCCGACTTGCACCAACGCCGGCTGACCCAGCCCATCCCAGTCAAGGACACGCTGGTGCTGGGCGATTTGGAAGGCTATGTGCATGTGCTGTCGCAGGACGACGGTAGCCTATTGGCGCGCGTCCAAGTGGACGACAGCCCGATTGAAGCCGCCCCGGTGGTCTTTGGCGACATCGTTTATGTGTACACCAGCGACGGCACGCTTGCCGCCCTCACCGTGGAATGACCATGCTACCTGTTGTCGCCTTAGTCGGCCGCCCCAATGTGGGCAAATCAACCCTGTTCAACTACCTCACGCAAACCCGCAACGCCTTGGTGGCGGACTTTCCCGGGCTAACCCGCGACCGCCAATACGGCCAAGTCAACCGCGACGGCCGGCCGTTCCTGGTGGTGGACACCGGCGGCATCATCGAACAAGCCGAAGGCATCGAAGACCACGCCATGCGCCAAGTCTGGACGGCGCTCGACGAAGCCGACTTGGTGCTGTTTTTGGTGGACGCCCGCGCCGGCATCAACACCGCCGACGAGGCCATCGCGCAGAAGCTGCGCAAGACCGGCAAGCCGGTCATGCTGGTCGCCAACAAGGTCGATGGCCTGAAAAAGGCCGACACCGCGCTGGCTGAATTCTTCGCCATGGGCTTAGGCGGACAGCCCTGGGCCGTCGCCGCCTCGCATGGCACCGGCGTCCCGGAACTGCTGCAAGAAATCTACCGCCTGCTGCCGCCGCTGCAAACCGAGGCGCAGGAAGAGGAAAACGCCCCCGGCATCCGCGTCGCCATCATCGGCCGGCCCAACGTCGGCAAGTCCACGCTGGTCAACCGGCTGCTCGGCGAAGAGCGCGTCGTCGTGTTCGACCAGCCCGGCACGACGCGCGACAGCATCTTCATCCCGTTCGAGCGCGACGGCCGCCAATACACGCTGATCGACACCGCCGGCGTCAGGCGGCGCTCGCGCATCGAGGAGGCCATCGAAAAGTTCAGCATCATCAAAGCCATGCAGGCCATGGAAAAAGCCCATGTGGTGATTTACCTGATTGACGCCAGCGAAGGCGTCACCGACCAAGACGCCACCTTGCTCGGCCAAGTGGTCGAAAACGGGCGCGGCCTGATTATCGGCCTAAACAAATGGGACGGCCTAGACCCAAACCACCGCGAGCAAGTCAAGCGCATGATCGACATCAAATTGCCCTTCGTCGATTTCGCCGCCAAAAACTTCCTGTCCGCGCTGCACGGCACCGGCGTCGGCAAGCTGCTTGAACAAGTGGACGTGATCTACCGCTCGGCCGGTCAGTCCGTCACCCCGGCTAGGCTCACCGAAATCCTGCAACACGCGGTCGAGACCCACCAGCCGCCGATGTCGCACGGCCGCCGCATCCGCCTGAAATTCGCCCAGCAAGTCGGCCACAACCCGCCGGTCATCGTCATCCACGGCAACCAGACCGACAACGTCCCCAGCGCCTACAAGCGCTACCTCGTCACCGTCTACCGCAAAGCCCTGAAAATCGAAGGCTCGCCCATCCGGCTGGAATTCAAAAGCAGCGACAATCCTTTCAAAGACCGCAAAAACGTACTGACCCATCGGCAGTTGGAGAAGCGGAAGCGGTTGTTTCGGCATGTGAAGAAATAGCATAGACATAGAGGCTGAGGTAATGCTCTGTCAACTATGTGACAGCATTACCTTCTTGCCGAAATAATGCCGCCTTCAACATCGACTGGCAGATATATTACCGCCTTTGATAAGTGCCTATGCACAAAAAATATTCTACTAAATAAAATGTAATAGCTAAGTAACTAAAGCTTTTTATTTAGTAGAATATTTTTTGTGCATAGGCACTTATCAAAGGCGGTAATATATCTGCCAGTCGATGTTGAAGGCGGCAT
>JBJSYU010000225.1:0-6139 GCA_046089945.1 Candidatus Methylumidiphilus sp. | reverse complement strand
ACCTTGTTCGTCACCATCTCGCAGTCCGGCGAAACCGCCGACACGCTGGCGGCGCTGAAAGAGGCCAAGCGCTTAGGCTACGCGCACACGCTGGCGATTTGCAACGTGCCGGAAAGCTCGCTGGTGCGCGAGTCCGAATCCAGCCTGCTGACCCGCGCCGGCCCGGAAATCGGCGTCGCCTCGACGAAAGCCTTCACCACGCAATTGGCAGCGCTGCTGCTGCTGGTGGTCGCGCTCGGCCGTCGCCACGGCCTATCTGCGGAAGAAGAGGCGAAAATCGTGCAAGAACTGGAGCGCCTGCCCGAACAAATCCAACATGCGCTGAAACTGGAGCCAGCCATCGAGCAATGGGCCGCGCTGTTCGGCGACAAGAAGGACGCGCTGTTCCTAGGGCGCGGCGCACAATACCCGGTGGCGATGGAGGGCGCGCTGAAGCTCAAAGAAATCAGCTACATCCACGCCGAAGCCTACCCGGCCGGCGAATTGAAGCATGGGCCGTTGGCGTTGATCGACAGCGAAATGCCGGTCATCGCCGTCGCCCCGAACAACGAACTGCTGGAAAAGCTCAAGTCGAATTTGCAGGAAGTCCACGCCCGTGGCGGGCAGTTGTTCGTGTTCGCCGATGTCCACGCGCCGATGGAAAGCGTCCCCAACGTCAACCTGCTGCGCGTCGCCGAAACCGACGAGGTCGTCGCCCCCATCGTCTACACCATCCCGCTGCAACTCCTCGCCTACCATGTCGCGCTGATTAAAGGCACGGACGTGGATCAGCCGCGCAACCTCGCCAAGTCGGTGACGGTGGAATAAGCTGGCAGCCGCGCCAAGGACGGCGCTTTCTCCGCCCAGCAGGCTCCATTGCACACCCAGCCGCACATCTGTCGGGACAGCCCGACGCGAATGCGGCTATGCTAAGGGCATGAAGCCTGTTGCCTTGCCATCCAACAAAAACCTGCGTTGCCCTAACCCACCCCAACGCCGGGGGACAGATGCGGAAAAAACCGCCGCCCTTAAGCGGGACGCTTACCCGATCACTGGACAGGCCACGGTTTTTTGGCATCCCCTCTGCCGCCAACCGCTGCGATCAGACCGTTGCAGCCAACTTACTCTTTTGATGGGCCATGCCGCTTTTGGAAATGGGCAGTCACGGCACGGCCTGGGCTTGACGCATGAAACAGCAGCACTTCCCCCCATTGGCGGCTTGCGCCGCTACCCAAAAACGACGCGGGCCGCACATTCCCGCCCAGCCCGCCAAAACCCCGCCGGCCTGCGCAGGCCACCTGCGCGGCATTCCGCAATGAACCTGTTCAAAAACCTGTTTGAACTGGACGCCGAGAACGATGCGCCCGCAGAAGCCGTACACGCCCCGCGCCGGCTTTGCGAGTTTTCCTGCAAGCCCATGCCGATCACCCCGGAGCTTTTGCAAAGGCTGATCCCGCTGCGCGGCTTTCCGCTCGAAGAACTGCAAGCCTACGCCTGGAACCGCACGGCGGAGGTGTACACGGCGGGCACCGTGCTGTTCAAGAAAGACCAGATTGCCCGCTACCTGTATTACCTGCTCGATGGCGTCGTGCGCATCGAAACGGACGAGCACACCTCCTATGAAATGGCGGCCAGCAGCGAACTGAGCAAATTCCCGCTGTGCGGCGGCGATATCTATAGCGCCTCCTGCATCGCCAGCAGCAAAATCCAGGTGCTGCGCATCACCAGCAAGGTGCTGGCTTGGCATGGCTACAACTCGCTGCTGCCGCCCTTGGACTTCATCGACATCGAAGAAGATGCCATCCCCAAAGCCACCCGCGCCAGCCAGTTCTTTCAAGTGTTTTACCAAGATCTGCGCAGCGAAAACCTTAGGCTGCGCAGCATTCCCGACGTGGTGCATAGGCTGCGGACACTGCTGCGCGGCGACGCCAACTACCGTGAAGTCATCGACATCATGCAGGTGGAGCCGAGCCTGTCCGTGAAGCTGGTGCAATTGTCCAACAGCGGCCTCTACCTGCCCGGCAAGCCGGTCAGCAATTGCCAGAACGCGGTGTACCGACTGGGCCTGTCGGCGACAAAAGGGCTGGTGATTGAGGATTGCCTGCACGAGGCGTTCACCACGCAGGATGCGTTTTTGGATCGGCTGATCCACGACGAATGGCGCAACAGCCTGTTTTTATCGAGAATCTGCCGGTTTTTGGCGGAACAGGATTTGGGCGTCAACCCGCGCAGCGCGCAACTCGCCGGGCTGGTGGCCGGCATCGGCAAAATCCCGATCCTCGCCTTTGCCGAAAACTTCCCGCATGACTTTTGGCAGCCGCAAGACCTGTTCAATGTGCTGGACAGCCTGCACCACCAAGTCGGCGCCTATATCTTGGCGCAGGCGGGTTTTTCGCAGGAACTGGTGGACGTGCCGCTGCATTTGGAAGACTGGAATCACAACAGCGGCGGGCCGCTGAGCCTGTGCGACATCGTCATCCTCGCCCGCCTGCATGCCCTGTGGGGAACGCCCAAAGGCTTAACGCTGCCGGCGATGACCTCGACCCCGGCGTATGCCAAACTGCCGGCAGGCAAGCTGACCCCGCAGCAATCCCTGCGCTTAATCAAGCTGGCCCAGCGCAAGGTCTACCGCGTGATGAAAGTCTTGCAACGCTGAAGCCCCTCCGGCTCAGTGTTTGGAACGCGAGCCGGGCGCGGCCAAATCCGTCGCAAACAAGGCATGCACATCGACGGCGTCAAAGCCGTAGCGGCGGTTGCAAAACTCGCAGCCCACGTCCAGCCTGCCGTTTTCGGCCAGCCCCGCCTCCGCCTCCGCCCGCCCTAGGCTGCGCAGCACCGACTCGATGCGCTCGCGCGAACACGAACAGCGGAAGGCGACAGGCTCCGGCTCAAACACGCTGACATCCTCCTCGTTGAACAGCCGGTACAGCAGCGTCTCGGCGGGCAACAGCAGCAACTCGCGCTCCGTCACCGTGTCCGCCAACAGCGTCAGCCGACTCCATGCCTCCCCTTCCCCGCCACTGCCGCCGTATTGGCCCGGCAACTCCTGCAACATCAGCCCCGTGGCACGGTCATTGTCCGCCGCCAGCCACAGCCGCGTCGGCAGTTGCTCGGAATGGGTGAAATAAGTCTGCACCGCCTCGGCCAAATTGGCCCCTTCCAGGCCGACGATGCCCTGGTAAGGCTCCGCGCCTTCGCGTTGCAGGGTCAGCACCAGCCGGCCGGCGCCAAACACTTCCGCCAAACCGCCGCCGGCCGGCCCCTCGCCATGCCAGCGCGCCAAGCCGCGCAAAGTGCGCTGGTGCGTGGCCTGGGCGACCAAGGTGTGCAGCGGCCCCTCGCCTTGCGCCTGCAAAATCAACGCGCCTTCAAACTTCACCGTCGCCGACAACAGCACCACCGTGGCCAAAGCCTGGCCCAATTGCGTTTTGACGATCTCAGGATAGGCATGGCGCTCCAACACCGCGCGCCAACTGGCGTCCAAACGCACCAGTTCGCCGCGCACCCCCAAATCTTCAAAAACAAACCGCAGCAGACAATCGTGGTCGCCCATTTATGTGATTCCTTGTAAGTTAAGGGAAGCGCTGCATAAGCTTTTGCCCCCTCCCCCTTGCAGGGAGAGGGTTGGGGGGAGGGTCTTAAAAACCAAGCGCCTGCCCGTCACCCTCCCCCCACCGGGGGAAGGAGCTTGTCCAGAACTTCCTAAGGTTGCAAATAGACGCGATTATACGGGTTTTGCGGCGTTTACCACGGCAACTGCTGAATTTCTAAAAACCGCCCGCCGGCCGCCAATTCAGCGACAAGAACATATTGGTGCCCATCTGGTTGTACAAATACGCCGTCTGGTAATGCTCGTTGAACAAGTTGGAGACGCGGCCTTCCAACGTCACATCTTTGTACACCTCATAGCGGGCGTGCAAACCCAGCGTCGTGAAGCCGCGCAGCCTGATATTGTTCGCCAAATCGTCAAAGCGCCGCCCCTCCTGGTTCACCGTCAAGCCAACGCTGAACAGGCCGAACGCCCGATCCAAATCCAACTGGAACATCTGCTGCGCCCGGCGCGGCAACAGATTCTCCTTGTTCGGCCCGTCGCCCTGGTTGCGCGGATCAAGCAGCGTGACATTGGCGCGGATATCGACATCCCAAACCTTTGCCGCAAGCTGCGTCTCCATGCCGTAAATCTCCGCCTGATTGATATTCTCCGGCTGAAACGCCACCGCGTCGAAAGCAATCAAATCATCGACTTTAGTGTAATAGCCATTGACACCCCAACTCACCTCGCCGAAAGCCTTACCCTTAAAACCCACTTCCACACTCTGCGACGATTCCGGCTGCAAATTCGGATTGCCAAAAAACGGGTAATACAGTTCATTGAACGTCGGTGCCTTAAACGCCGTGCCGTAAGACGCCGACAACCGCAAACGCTCGCCGAAACTATACCCCCAGGCCGCGCTGCCGGTGGTCTTGCCGCCAAACTGCTGATTGCTGTCTTGGCGCACCGCCAAATCCAAGCTATGCCCCATGATCGTGCCTTGATACTGCAAAAACCCAGCCTTATCATCGCGGGACGTGACGGCATACGCCTCGCTGCTGTCGATCTCATCGTTGTAATAGTCAAAACCCGCCGTCAACACATGATCCTTGTCCAGCGTGAAATCATTCTGCCACGATGCAGTAATGCGGCGCGTGTCGAAACGGCTGACAAACGCCCGATCCAGAAAATCATTGGACATATCGGCGGTCGTGCCAGCCCGCAACGTCGTCTGCCAAAACGCCAGCGGCGCATAACTCAACCGGCCGCCGATCACCTGCTGCATAATATCCGAGCGGTTATTAAAACTGCCGTCATAGCGGTTATAACCGCCGACTTGCAGCAAATTGCCCTCGATCTCCAAACCATTATCGAAGCGATAACCCAAGCGGGCCGAACCCGATGAGTTACTGTAACCATCATGATCCGGGTCATGCGTGAAACACCCGCCGCCGCCCAACTCAAACGGCCGGCCCAGACAAGCGTTAATGCCGCCGGTATACAACTCCGCGCCGCTAAAGCTATACCACGCCTTATCGTCGCCGCCGGAAATGCCCGCCGACACCTGAAACGTGTTGTAAGTCCCGCCGCCCAAAGTCACAAACGGCTTCAAGCCCGCCCCGCCCTTGCGCGTGAAAATCTGGATCACGCCACCGATGGCTTCCGAGCCGTACAAACTAGAGCGCGGCCCGCGCACAATCTCGATGCGCTCGATCTGGTCTATCGGCAAATCCTGGAACGCCGTAATGCCCAAGCTCGCCGAACCGGCGCGGACGCCGTCGATCAACACCAGCACATGATCGGCATTAGTGCCGCGCATAAACACCGACGACGGCTTGCCCAGCCCGCCGTGATTGGTCACGCCCAAGCCCAGCACCCCGGCCAACGCCCCCTGCACCGACAGGATTTGTTTTTTCTCGATGTACGCACGGTCGATCACCGTCACCGAAGCCAGCGACTCATCGGCGCTCTGCGCCGTGCGCGTCGCCGTCACAATCACCGGCGCCAGCGTTTCCGCATCGGCCCAGGCCGCACCGGCCAGCACAAAAGAGCATATCGAAAATGCTTCTGCCACACAGACAATCCATCCCCCCCTTTGGCAAAGGGGGGTTAGGGGGGATTTTCTCCTAAGATTTGTGAATGGCTTAGAATGCAATCCCCCCTGTTCCCCATTGGGAAAGGGCGGGGAATATTTTGGAAAATAGTCTAAAAAGGAAAGAGTGGATTTCAAAAGGAAGCTCCTCAAACAGGCCATGCTCACCCGCATGGCTTTGGCGATTGGACGCGCCGAGGAGGACAGACAGACGCAGCCCGCCGAGCAAAGCCCGACCGGCCTACGCAGACAACCGCCCTCCGCGACGCCTGATTCGTGCGACTTCGGGCCGGTATCCGGGCTTGCGAGCGGACGCCTTGCGGCAACCAGGGCCATCGCCTTCCCGCGCATGACGCGCAGTGGCATGAATGATGGCCTTTAAAGCTCGCTGACCGTTGCGGGGGCAGCGCCGGCTTTGCGGAAAATTCCGCGCACCGGCCTCCCGTTTAACCCAGCGCGGACGATTGCCGGCTGGGCACCCTAGAGGCAAGGGGCGGCACTGTATAGCAAATGCGGCGGGGCGTCAAAGCGGGCGG